>DASYVL010000179.1 GCA_035937135.1 Terriglobales bacterium | reverse complement strand
TCCCGCGTCTCAGGTCCACTACGTGCACACGAGAATGACCGTTGGTGGCGACGTCGAGGGTCACGGCGAGCCAGCGTCCATCGGATGACAACCTGGGCTCGTACGATGCGGCGTCCCCGACCGCCTCCATTTCCTTGCCGGAGCGATCGAACCACACCAGGCGCGAACTGTAGGAGCGGCGCGATTGGTACACGAGCGCGCCCGACTCGGACGCGGAAAACCCCACTTTGCCGAATCCTGGATCCTGCTCCAAATCCTGATTCACGATGGCAACGGGGTCACCGGTGAAGCGCAGCTTCTCCGTGTCGAACGGCTGCGCATACAGAGTTCCGTCGCGTACAAACAGCACGTGCCCAGCGGCAAAGGCTACGTTGCCGCGAATATCGGCGGACAAGAGGACACCCTCCCCCGCCTCGAGGGATCCTACGTACAGGCCGTCCCGCCCTCCCGACCAGTCAACGAAGTAGAGGAAATGGCGCCCGTCCGGGAGGAACGTGGGCCAGCGGTGGCTCTCGTTGGGCTCATGGAGCTTGGTCGCAGGCACGGGCACGCCGCCATCGGCCGACACACCGGCCAGAGCCGCTCCGATGTGTGGCGCGAACACGATGGTGCCGTCACGATTCCACGAGCCGCCCCGGCCAACGAGGGCATCGCAGATCGTTTGCACGCCCGCCGTTGCCAGATCGGCCTTCTTCAGTTTTCCTTCCGCGAAGAAGCCGATCGCTCGTCCATCGGGAGACCAGAACGGGTAAACCGCACCTTGCGTACCCGAGATTTCCTGGTCCGTGTTGGTGGCCAGCGACTTCACCCACAATGTCGTCACGCCGTCCGCGCTGGTTGCCGTGAACGCCAGGCGACTGCTGTCGGGAGAGATCGCAAAATCGTAGGCGACGTAAAAATGTCCCGCAGGCGGCGGGAGCGCGGTGCGGTACACCGGCGCCTTCGTGGGCTCGCTTCGTCCCCACCTTCCTCCGGCATATCCAGCCAGCGCTGCCAGCAGCACGGCGACCACTATCCAGCGCCACATGGGCGCGGCCCGGCGGGCGGTCGGCGCTGCCACTTCTTCGCCGTTGCGGATGCCCTCCAGTTGCAGCTTGATGTCGTGTGCGCTCTGCCAGCGCTCATCGGGATTCTTGGCCAAGCACACACGCAGCAAACGGTCGAGGGCCGCCGGCGTGATCGGCTGCACGTCCCGGAGGGGCTTCGGCTCCGACGAGAGAATCGCCGCAATCACGCTAGCCTTGGTCTTGCCGGTGAACGCTGGGTGCCCGGTCGCCATCTCGTACAGCACCATCCCCAGGGCGAAGATGTCGGTGCGGGCGTCGGCTTCCTTGCCCTCCAGTTGCTCCGGGGCCATGTACTGGAAGGTGCCCACGATGACGCCCTCCTCCGTCAGCGATTTCTCCCCAGAAGGGAGCGTGGGCGCGTCGGCCATCTCCCAGAGCGCCACCGCCACGGGCGCCGGCTGCTCCACCAGCTTGGCCAGGCCGAAGTCCATCAGCTTCGCTCCCGCCTTGGTCAACATCACGTTGCCGGGCTTCAAGTCGCGATGGGTGATCCCTTGGCGATGCGCCGCTTCCAGCGCCTCAGCAATCTCGGTCCCGTACTTCAGCGTTTGCTCCACCGGCAGCGGGCCGCGCTCCAGCCGGTGGCCCAGGGTCTCGCCCTCCAGGTATTCCATCACCAAAAAGTCCACGCCCTCCTGCTGGCCGACGTCGTGGAGAGTGCAGATGTGCGGGTGCGAAAGCTTGGAGATAGTGCGGGCCTCGCGCTCGAAGCGCTTTTGCAGGTCGGGGCGGTCGGCCAGCCGGGTGGAGAGGACCTTGACGGCAACCGTGCGGTCGAGCCGCGTGTCACGGGCGCGATAGACCTCTCCCATCCCGCCTGCGCCCGCTGCGGCCAGGATTTCGTAGGGGCCCAGGCGTGTTCCCGGCGCAATGGCCATGAGTTCGGGAATTATAGTCCGAAAGTGCGGGCCTGGCCTGCTTCCCCGGTGCCGGCTACAGCCTGGAGCGCGCCATTTCCACGGCGCGCAGCAGTGCCTCGGCCTTGTTCCGGCACTCCGCCAGTTCGCTCTTGGGATCCGAATCGGCGACGATGCCGGCGCCCGCTTGCACGTAGGCGCGTTTGCCTTTCATCAGCATGGTGCGGATGGCGATGCAGGAGTCGAGGTTGCCGGCGAAGTCGGCGTAGAGCACCGCCCCGCCATAGACGCCGCGGCGCACCGGCTCCAGCTCCTCAATGATCTCCATGGCCCGCACCTTGGGAGCGCCGGTGAGCGTGCCCGCAGGAAAGCAGGCGGCCAGGGCGTCGAGCGCGTCCAGCTCGGGGCGGAGCCGGCCTTCGATGGAGGAAACCAGGTGCATGACGTGCGAGTAGCGCTCCACGCGCATCAGTTCGCGCACCTTCACAGACCCGTATTCGCTGACCCGGCCCAGGTCGTTGCGTCCCAGGTCCACCAGCATGACGTGCTCGGCGCGCTCCTTCTCGCTGGAGCGCAGCTCCTCCTCTCGGCGCGCATCTTCCGCCGCGTCCCGGCCGCGAGGACGCGTGCCGGCGATGGGCCGGTACTCGAGGCGGTCGCCCGTCACCTTCACCAGCATCTCCGGAGAAGACCCCAGCACCTGCAGATCGCCCATGCGCAGGAAGTAGAGATAGGGCGAGGGATTCACGCGGCGCAGGGCGCGGTAGAGGTCGAAGGCGGCGACCCCGGGTTCGAAGTCGAGGCGCTGGGAGAGCACTGCCTGAAAGACGTCGCCGGCGGCGATGTACTGCTTCACCCGGCGGACGCTGGCCAGAAAGCGCGGCTCCGAAGTGGCGGAGCGCACTCGCATGGCGCCGCGAAGCTTTTTCCCAGCCTTGGCGGCGCTGGGCGCAACGGCGAGTTTCTCCTCGATGGCCGCCAGATCGGCCAGGGCGCGGTCGTAGGCGCGCCGCGGACTCTCGCGCGCCACGTCGGCGGTGGCGATGAGGTGGACCTGGTGCTGCACATGATCGAAGGCCAGCACCCGGTCGAAGAACATGAGCACGCAGTCGGGCGACTTCAGGTCGTCCTTGGCACGCGCCGGAAGCTTCTCCAGTTGCCGCACTGCGTCATAGGCGAGAAAGCCCACGGCGCCCCCGGTGAACGGCGGCAGCCCGGGAACGGCCGCCGGACGATGTCGCCGCAAGAGCTCGCGCAGCACCGGGAAGAGGCTGCCGCGCCGCCGTTGGCGTCGGCTGCCACGCTCCAGCGTGATCTCCTTTCCCTTCGCCCTCAGGATGAGGAACGGCCGCACGCCCAGGAAGGTGTAGCGCCCGATCTTCTCGCCGCCCTCAACCGACTCCAGCAGAAAGGCATAGGGTTCCCCCTCTGCCAAGCGGAGGAAGGCCGAGACTGGGGTGAGCTGGTCGGCGGGCAGGGAGCGGACCACGGGCACCAGGGTCGAGGTGCGGGCGAGGCTCAAAAACCGTCGATAATCAGGGTCGGGCACGGTCCAGCCAGTCTAGCAAAGCGATGGCGGCGCAAGACGCGATTGACGTATACTCCCCCGAATCGCTCACCCAACTTGTCTCCCCGCGGTGAGCGGCGAAGGCCGGCCGACCGGCCAAAGTGATCTCCAAACCGTCGCCGGCCCCAGGGAGTTTTGTTCAGCATCGGTCCGGCGGCGCTTTGGAAGCAGGAGGAGGAGCGAGCGCATGCAAGTGAAGTTCTGGGGAGTGCGGGGTTCGACGCCCACTCCTCAGCCCGAGAACCTGCGCTACGGAGGCAACACCTCCTGCGTGGAGATGCGCATCAACGGGCATCTCTACATCTTCGACTGCGGCACCGGTTTCCGCAATCTGGGCAAGCAGATGATGCAGGAATCCGCCGGCCAGGCGGTGTACGCCCACGTCTTCATCTCCCACTTCCACTGGGACCACATCCAGGGCATCCCGTTCTTCCTGCCGCTGTACAGCAATCCCGAGAACTATTTCTTCTTCCACTCCTCCAGCCGCAGCCGCGGCCTGCAGCGGGCCATCGAGGAGCAGATGGCCGACCCCTATTTCCCCGTGGACATGAACGAGATGAAGGCGCACCGCAACTTCTATGACATCGAGGAAGACCGCATCGCCTTCGACGACTGCATCGTGCAGTCCATGTGGCTGAACCATCCCCAAGGCTGCCTGGGCTTCCGGGTGGAGACCGACAACCGCGTGGTGGTCTATGCCACCGACAACGAGCCCGGCCACCCCGTCTTCGATAAGAACGTGCGCAAGCTGGCCGAGGGCGCCGACGTGCTGATCTACGACGCCCAGTACACTCCCGACGAGTACGCCGCCTCCCGGAAAGGCTGGGGGCACTCCACCTGGCGCGAGGCGGTCAACATCGTGATGGAATCGGGGGCCAAGGAGCTGATCCTCTTCCACCACGACCCCGACCATCCCGACAGCTGCATCGACGGCATCGTCACCGAGGCCCGCAACCACTACCCTGCGGTGCGCGCCGCCGCCGAGGGCATGGTCCTGCACCTCTAGGATTCGCGTAGCCCAGCCGCCCTCGGCTGGGGTGCCCGCCGCAGGGCGGCCACTAGCCCACCAGCCACCGCTTCTTCTATACTTCCAGTCCCGCAGAGGCCGCCATGACCATGAAGACCATCTCGCTGGAGCAGGAGATCAACCCCTGGGACTCGCAGGCGGCGCGCTTCGACCTGGCGGCCAAGAAGCTGAACCTGGACGAGGGGCTGTGCAAGATCCTGCGCCAGCCCAACCGCGAGATCATCGTCCACATCCCGGTGATGATGGATAGCGGCAAAATGGAGGTCTTCACCGGCTTCCGGGTGCAGCACTCCATCGCCCGTGGCCCGGCCAAGGGCGGCGTGCGCTACTCCCCGGACGTCACCCTGGACGAGGTCCGCGCCCTGGCTTCCTGGATGACCTGGAAGTGCGCCGTGGTCAACATCCCCTTCGGCGGAGCCAAGGGCGGCATCATTTGCGATCCCAAGAAGATGTCCCAGACTGAGTTGGAGAAGCTCACCCGGCGCTACACCGCCGAGCTGGTGGAGTTCATCGGGCCGGAGAAGGACGTCCCCGCCCCCGACCTGGGCACCAACGAGCAGACCATGGCCTGGATGATGGACACCTACTCCATGCACATGCGGCAGACGGTGACCGCGGTGGTCACCGGCAAGCCCATCAACATGGGCGGGTCGCGCGGGCGCCTGGAGGCCACCGGCCGCGGCCTGATGGTGGTGTGTGACGAGGCCCTCAAGAAGCTCAACATGAACCGCGAGGAGACCCGGGTGATCGTGCAGGGCTTCGGCAACGTGGGCTCGAACGCCGCGCGGCTGATGCACGACGCCGGCTACCGCATCATCGGCGTGGCCGAGTGGGACGGCGCCATCTACAACCGCAACGGCCTCGACGTCAACGCCCTGGTCGAGTACCGCCAGCGCAACCACACCCTCACCGGCTTTCCCGAGGCCGAGAAGTCCACCGGCGCCGAGCTGCTGGTCACCGACTGCGACATCCTCCTCCCCGCGGCGACCGAGAACCAGATCACCACCCAGAACGCCGGTAACGTCAAAGCCCGCATCCTGTGCGAGGGCGCCAACGGCCCCACCACCGCCGCCGCCGACGACATCCTCAGTGAGAAGGGCGTCTTCGTCATCCCAGACATCCTGGCCAACGCCGGCGGCGTCACTGCCTCCTACTTCGAGTGGGTGCAGGACCGCCAGGGCTACTTCTGGAAGGAGTCGGTGGTCAACGAGCAGCTGGAGCACATCATGCGCTCGTCGTTCGAGGATGTGGTCCGCTTCGCCGAAACCCACAACGTCAACAACCGCCTGGCCGCGTATATGCTGGCCATCGAGCGAGTAGCCTTTACCATCCGCCAGCGCGGCATCTACGCCTAGCGCCACCTGGGCCGCGGCTCATTGCTTTCCCCTTGCGGCGCGGAGCATAATCAGCCTGTTTTCGGCGTCAGGCGCCGGCCCGCGCGGTGCTTGCCGGCCCACTGACAACTGACTTACGAGCCACTAACACTGGTTCCCCGTGAACCTGCCCAATTCCATCTCGCTCATCCGCATCTTCGGCATCCCGGTGCTGATCTGGCTGCTCACCAGCAACACGCTTTCGAGCCAGTTCGGGCAAAAAGAGCTGACGGCTTCCGCGCTGTTCATCGCCCTCTCGCTCACCGATACCCTCGACGGGTATTTCGCCCGCAAGCGCGGCCAGGTCACGACGCTGGGCACGCTGCTCGATCCGCTGGCCGACAAGCTGATGATCACCGCCGCCTTCGTCACCCTGGTGCAGTTCAACCCGCGCATCGTCACCGCCTGGATGGCGGTGATCATCATCGGGCGCGAGTTCCTGGTGAGCGGCCTGCGCTCCATCGCCTCCTCCGAGGGCTTCACCCTCGAGGCCAGCGACCTGGGCAAGTTCAAGACCTTCGTGCAGATCTTCAGCGTGGTCGCGGCCATCGTGGACCACCGCTGGATGCTCTGGGATTTCGGATTTATGGTGGTCCCGGTGGAGCTGATCGCGCGGCTTTCCATCTGGTTCATGGTGGCGCTGTCGCTGGTCTCCGCCGCCGATTACTTCGTGGCCTTCTGGTCGAAGATCGATCACGCCTTTGTGAAGCGCAAGCGCCGGCGCTCCTTCCTGCTCAGCCGGCGCAGAGCGAAGTCGGACGATGTCCCCGCAACCTGAGAAAGCGACCGCCACCCCCGCCGCCGCCGCCGAAGCCGCTCCCCCGGGAGAGTACTCGCAGGAGGAGCGCGCACAGCTGCTGCGGCTGGTCCACCAGACTATCGAGGGGGCGCTGCGAGACCAGCGCGGGCCGATGGACTCGGCGCCCCCGGCGCCCTCGCCGCATCTCGCCGAACTCCGCGGCGCCTTCGTCACCCTGCATCTTGCCGGGACACTGCGCGGCTGCGTGGGATTCGTCCAGCCCACGCGCGGGCTCTACCACACCGTGATGGAGGCTGCGCTGAACGCCGCCTTCCACGATCCTCGCTTCCTGCCGGTGAGCCCGGAGGAGGCGCGGGGGCTCGAAGTGGAGATCAGCGTGCTCTCCCCGCTCCAGCCCATCGTCCCGGAAGAGATCGTGGTCGGACACCACGGGCTGGTGGTCTCCCGCGGCTCCTACCGTGGCCTGCTGCTGCCCCAGGTGGCGGTGGAGCAGGAGTGGGACGCGACCACCTTCCTGGAGCAAACCTGCCTCAAAGCCGGCCTGCCCGCCGATGCCTGGAAGAGCGGCGCAAACCTGCAGTCGTTCATCGCGGAAGTCTTCGGCGAGGATGGGTAGTGCGGCCGCGCTGCAAGAGCAGTTTCCTCGCTGCCCTCGGAATGACAATCGGGAAAAGAAAAGAAAAGCGGTGCACCGAAGCGCACCGCTGAGGTTCGGTCCTTGCCGGCGAGACGCCGGCGCTACCTTACTGGGGCCCGCTGGCGCCGGCCGGCACCACCCAGACGTCGGTCTTGCTGCCGCCACCCGTGCCCGTCCGCACCTCGATGCGCCTGCCATCGAGGCCCTTGTCCTTGGTCAGGTAGGCCTTGGTGTTGGCAGCGCGCTGGGAGGCGAGTCTCTCCCCGCCAGCTTCCCCGGGGCCGGTCTGACCGATCACAACGGCCTTGGCGTCGGGGTCACGCTGCAGTTGCAGCGCCACGTCATCCAGGATGGCTTTGCATTTGTTGTCCACGCGCGCCGTCCGGTTGAAGCCGCACTCGCTCATCCGGCTCTCTTGAGTCGGAGCCTCCACGTTGACCGAAGTCATGGCCGAGGCGGAGAGGTTGCGGTCGTCGGTGGCCGTGCACTTCACGCTGATGGGCCCGGCGCCGGTGCCGCGCGTATCCAGCGTGGCGGTGTTGTTCTCGCCCGCGACGCTGCCCGCGCTCGCAGAATAGGAATAAACCAGCGGGCGGTTGTCCGGGCTGGAAGCGTCACTGGTGATGCGCGAGCTCTCGCCTACGCGTACCGTCGCCGGATCGGCGCTGCACACGATGGTGGGCGGATTCTCCACCGGGGGCGGAAGCGGCGGCGGCGGCTCTTCCATCTCTACGTGGTCGCCCACCAGCATCTCTTCCAAGGAGTAGGTCAACATCACGGTGGAGCTCTTGGGACTGACGCTGAGCACGATGGCCTCGCCCAGGGAGCGCCGCGGCAGCTCACCCGAGCGCGACGATGGGAACACTGGGGGCTTTTTCTGCGTGTCTTCGATGTTGGTGGCCTTGTAGGAGAGGGCGTCCACCGGCTCCATCTTGGAGATCTCGTAGTCGCGCACTACACGGAAGTAATCCCCTATTTTCACGCCCTGGTCGGCACCAACGTTCAGGTAGGCTTTGCGTCCGGCGCCCATGACGGTGTCGAAATCCCTGGCCATGACGATGCGGCCCTGGAGCTTGCCATTGGGCACGGCAAAGCGGTCAAAGGCGACGTCGCGGCGATACTGGGGGACGGTGCGCTCGGAGTAGGACATCACCAGGTCGCCCGGGCTCATGGTATCGCAGGCAAATTCCACCCGCGCGATGGTGATGTTGTTGCGTGTGGCCACCACCCTGACCCGGCCCATGTCGGCGTAGGGCTCGCCCACGGCGGAGATGGCCGCGATCTGCCCCGGGAAGGCCTGGTAGTGGTTGGGGTCGCGGAGGTGGCGAACCACCCACAGCAGGGTGCCATCAGCATAGCTGCCGCCCTGCATGTAGATGTAGTCGCGGTCGGCGAACTTGGTCTGGTGGGGCGTCGCCCAGCCGGCCACCACGAAGTTCGTCTCCGGGACGAGCTGATTGGTGATGAATCCTGAGCAATACACGTCAGACACGGTGGGCGAGGCCACCCGTTGCGTCAGGTTGGTCGCCGCCATCTGCGGCGCCGGTCCCGCGGGCTGCTGGGCCACCAACGCCACTGCAGCCAACATCATGAGCACAAGAGCCAGTTTCTTCATGTTTCCTCCGGAATCCTCACCGCGAGGGCGGACGACACCAAGACAAAGCCAGCAAAAAGACAGCTTTTGCGGCAATCTCCCGGATGGAACGCTAACAAAGCGGGCGAAGTGGGTCAAGCCCATAGTATTAACCTTAAAGGTACGGGGCAGTCCGGGGGCCCCGGCGGCGGGAAAAGGCCTGTTGCGTTGCTCCGGGCGCGCCTGTAAGATTTGCGCCGGCCGCCGCGATTTTTCCGGCTCCGCAGGGGGCCGGAGCAGCCGAACGGCCCCGCAAGAGAATGTCACCTTCAGCCACCTACGCGCCCCGACTGTTGCCCCTGCGGCTTCCCCGAGTATGCGTGGCCATCGTCGGCAGGACGCCCCCCGAAATGCTGGAGCGGGCGGAGGGGGTGGTCCGGGATAACCCCTTTATTGAGTTCAGGTTAGACTACCTGCGCCAGCCCTCCGCGGGCTTTGCGCGCATCAAGCGCTTCTTGGACTATCACCCCGAGGTCCTGGCCATCGCCACCTGCCGCAGAGCGCGGAACGGAGGCAAGTTCCGGGGTTCGGTAGCCGGCCAGATCGACCTGCTCATCCGAGGGGCGGCTAGCGGCTGCCAACTCCTCGACCTGGAGTTGGAGAGCGTCCTCAAGCTCAAGCCCAAGGACGTGGAGCGGCTGCGCACCCATGCGGCGCTCATCCTCTCCTTCCACGATTTTCGCGGTACCCGCAAGCTGGACGAGACCTTCAAGAAGATGCAGGCCATCCCCGCTGACTTCTACAAGATCGTCAGCACCGCCAACCGGCTCTATGACAACGTGGTGATGATGAAGTTCCTGGAGCAGAAGAGCGAGAAGCACTCCATGGTGGGGGTGTGCATGGGGGAGCCGGGCATCATCAGCCGGGTGCTGGGGGTGCGGGCGGGAAGCGTGTTCACCTTCGGCGCGGCCACGGCGGGGGAGGAAACGGCGCCGGGCCAGATCGCCGGGTACACGCTGCGCAACACCTATCGCATCGACCAGGTGGACGCGGCCACGCGCGTCTATTGCGTGGCCGGCGACCCGGTGGCGCATTCGCTCTCGCCCCTGCTGATGAACACCGCCTTCCGTCGCGAGAACGTGAACGCCGTCTATCTGACCCTGCACGCCAAGACCATGGAGGACCTGCTGGCCTGCGTGCGCGACATCCCCATCCACGGCATCAGCGTGACCATGCCCTACAAGGAGGAGATCCTCAAGCACCTGGACAACACCGACCCGGTCAGCTCCAAGATCGGCGCCTGCAACACCGTCATCCGCGGCCAGGACGGGAATCTGTACGGCTTCAATACCGACGTGGCCGGGGTGATCCGTCCGCTGGAGCAGCGCCTGGTCATCCACGGAGCCAAGGTGCTGGTGCTGGGAGCCGGGGGCGCGGCGCGGGCCGCGGTCTTCGGCCTGAAGGAGCGCCAGGCCGACGTGTACATCATGAACCGCACGGCCGGGGCGGGAAAACGGCTGGCCAAGCAGGCGCGGGCCAAGTTCATCGGGCGCTCAGCGCTCAAGAAGCTGGCCTTCGACGTCATCATCAACGCCACCCCGGTGGGCATGAAGGGAGCGCGCATCCCGCTCAAGGACCGCGAGATCAACGCGCGGGTGGTGATGGACATGGTGTACTCCCCCGCCGAGACCCGCTTTCTGCGCGTGGCCCGGGCGCGAGGGCTGCAGGTGATCCCCGGCTGGGAGATGCTGCTGCACCAGGCGGCGCGCCAGTTCGAGATCTGGACGGGCAAGCCGGCGCCGGTCGACGAGATGCAGCGCATCCTCATGGCGGCGCTGGAGCAGCAGGCGGCCGCGACCGGCAAGAAGAAAAAGTAAGCCTGCGGCGCCCATACCCTTAGGGTTGCTATTCCCCCCTCCGGCGACTAGGATTAAGAGGTTGGAGATGGCGCAACCCCGCCGAACTCCTCGTTCGCCCAAGCCCAATATCTTCCACAAGCGACGTCGGTAACCAAGTCCATGGCGACCGCGGTCCTTCCGCGTCCGCCCTTGATCGGAGCGACTGACATGGCGTGGTACGCATACTGTATCGCCGAGCAACAGGCCTTCCAAGGTGACTCCCGGGCCCGCCGCCCCTTCCCCATAGAGAATCTCAAAGGTATCCAGGACGCCCAGGTGATGGGCTATCCCAGCGGGGAGTTTGCGGTCATCGTGAGCGAGTACGAGCATACCGGCGGCCTGGAGCAGAAAGCCGCGCTGGAGCACGCCCGGGTGGTGAGCGAGTGCTTCCGCGCCACCACCGTCCTGCCCTTCCGCTTTGGAACCGTGTTTGACAGCGATGACGCGCTGCGCCGCGCCGTCCGCTCCAACCGCAAGGCCTTCCTGGCCAGCGTCACCCATCTGAAGGGCAAAGCCGAAATGCACTTGAAGCTGCTGGTGAAGGACGGCTCCCTATTGCAGGCCATCGTGGAGGAGCCCCTGCCCCTGACCGCCGGCGGCGAGTACTTGACCAAGCTGCGGGAGAAGGCGGCCCGGCATCGCGAGCGCCAGACCAAGGCCCGCGCCCTCTCCGTCCAGGTGCACAAGCTCTTTCA
The DNA here is from genome assembly GCA_035937135.1 of Terriglobales bacterium. Lineage (NCBI taxonomy): Bacteria > Pseudomonadati > Acidobacteriota > Terriglobia > Terriglobales > Terriglobales bacterium. Next base: position 20,224 of record DASYVL010000179.1, on the reverse strand, counting down.
TCCTCTGGAAGAAGACGTGAGCTGCAAGAAAGTGGTCACGGGCGGGATGCTCATTGACATCGCCCACCTCATCGACCACAAGTCGGTGGAAAAATACCAGAACCGCTACGCCGGCGCCGCGCGCCGCCTGAAAAACTGCGAGCTGCTGATCAGCGGCCCCTGGCCTCCCTACCACTTCATGCCGGACAAACTCCGCACCGGCACCGGGCACAGCTAGGGGACGGCTGCAGGCGAACCAAGTCCACGGCCTGCGCGATTAGAGCGGTTGCCGAACTCTTCTACTTCGAAATCCCCATGGAAAAGTACCTCACCTACCGTCCGGGGACACCCTAAAGTTTCAAGACGGCGATGTGCTGGGGACCGCTGCCCGCGGCGAACGGAGACCCGGGAATGGCGATCAGCGCGCCGGGCGTAGTCGCCGTGTCAATCTTGAAGCCCACAACCTTGTCCGAGCCATTGTTGGCCACATACACGAACTTCCCGGTGGGATCGACGATCAGCCCCTGGCTGGTGGTGGCGGCTACCGCAAAGGGAGAGCCGGCGATCGGGGTCAGCGCGCCGGTGGTGCCGTCATAGCTGTAGGCTGAGACCGTGGACGGTCCCGTGCTGTTGGAAACGTAGAGGAAGTTGGCGATGGGGCTGGCGGCCACGGAAACCGGTTTGGTGCCTGCCGGAAAGGGAGAGCCGCCTAGCGGCGTCAGCACGCCGGTGCCGGGGGCAATGCTGAAGGCCGAGACGCCATTGGAGGTGGAGTTGGTGACGTAGAGGAACTTGCCCGAACGGTCCACCGTCAGAGAAACCGGGGCGGTGCCCGCCGCGAACGGAGAACCGGCCACCGGAGTCAGGGCGCCAGTGGTGGAGTTGATGGTGTAGGCGGAGACGTCGTTGCTCACGCTGTTGGCGGCAAACAGAAATGTCCCCGCGGGATCGATCGCCACGGCTGCCGGCCCGCTCCCGGCGGGGAACGGAGAGCCGCCCATCGCGGCCAGGACGCCGGTGGTGGAATTAACGGCGAAGGCGCTGATCTGGTTCAGGCTCAAGCTGGCCACGTACAGGAACTTGGTCCCGGGATCGATGGCCAGGCCAGCCGGGTCGGTGCCGGCGCCGAAGGGCGAGCCGGCGAGAGTGGCCAGCGTGCCGGAACTGTTGATCGTGAAGGCGGTGATATTGGTCCCGCCTACGTAGAGGAACTTGCCGTTGGGAGAAATCAGGATTGCGGAAGGCCCGGAACTGGTCGCGACCGGCGAGCCCGTCCCGGTGGAAAGCGCGCCCGTACTCGCATTCACGTTGTAGGTGGAAAGATTGCTGCCGGCGAGGTTGGTCACATAGGCAAACTTCGCAACGGGATTGCTCCCTCCGCCGCCTCCGCCGCCGAGAAGGCCACCCAACAATCCGCCACCGCACGCGCTGGTGATCGCAACGACGGAAAGTCCTGCCAGGAACAGATGCGGCTTGCCGGGAAACCTCATGTCTCTTCCTTGTCCAAGATGCACCCATCTTACAGCGAGTTGCCCTCCATCGCGAGTTGGCTTCCGTGGTGCGATTTCCGAACGAGGTTCCATCCCAGGGTTCGGGCCCGGGCACTTCCAATCGCCGGTTGACGCTGCTTTGAAAGCGCGCTTATCATTGCGGATTCGATTTCTGCCTGCGGAGCCCTCTGGGGCGCCTGCACCAGGAATCGTGCAGCAAAGAGGCCATGGACAAAAAGCGGCTGGAGCAATTCAAGAAGAAGCTGGAAGCGCGGCAGGTGGAGCTGCGGCGCATCGTCTCGCGCACCGAGCACGACGGGCGCACCGCCGACGAGGAGGTCGCCCAGGACATCGCTGACAAAGCCGCCAACTCCTATACCAAGGAGTTCCTCTTCCACCAGAGCAACAGCGAGCGCCAGTTGCTGCAGATGGTGGAGGGCGCGCTCGACCGCATCCGCGAGGGCGCGTTCGGCCTGTGCATTTCCTGCGGCGCGGAGATCAACGCCAAGCGCCTGGACGCCGTGCCCTGGACCCGCTACTGCATCGCCTGCCAGGAAAAAGCCGAGCAGGGACAGATGGAAGAGAACAGCGCCTGACCATTTTTGGGATCCCGCTCAGCCGCCGGCCATGGCGGCTCTTCTGTTGGCGGACCCACCACGCAACAGAGTCAAACGCAAGGTCCTTCGCCCGCTCGGGGCGGGCTCAGGACGACATTCGCAAGAATGTGACCCTGCAAGAAGGGCAGCTCAGTTGTCTTTTTCCTCCGGACCCTGTTTCTCCGGGGCAGGCGCGTGCTAGACTTTTTGGTCTCCGGCGACTCTGTTTCCCCTGCAGTGCCCGCGCCGGGATCCTGACCCAGGTAGCAGCCATGTTTGCCATCGAAGTTCGCGAACTCTCGAAGTCTTTTCCGGCGGAGGCAGCGCCGCGTCCCGGACTGTTCTCCTGGCTGCGCCGGCGCGGCCCGGCCGCCTGGGTCCCCGCGCTCGACGAGGTGGACTTCACCGTCGAGTTCGGCGAGATCGTGGGCATCGTGGGCGCCAACGGTTCGGGGAAGACCACGCTGCTGCGGATCCTGGCGGCACTCGAGGTCCCGGACACGGGCGAAGCCCAGGTCTGCGACTTCGACGTGGAGTGCGACGCCGCCGAGGTGCGCCGCAACGTGGGCATCGTGCTCTCCGAGGACCGCGGCTTCCAGCGCCACGCCACCCTGCGCCGCAACCTGGAACTGGCGGGAGCGGAGTGCGGGCGCCACGTGGGCAAGCCGGACATCTATTACGCGCTCGACGCTGCCGGGCTCATCCAGCGCGCCGACGACCGCTACTCCACCTTGAGCACCGGACTGAAGCGGCGCCTCTCGCTGGCGCGCGCGCTCTTGGGCGACCCTCGCGTGCTGCTGCTCGACGAGCCCACGCGCAGCGTGGATTCGGAATCCGCCGAGCGCATGACCGACCTCATCCGCCACGCCGCGCACTCCCGTGGCGCCGCCATCCTGCTGGTGTCGCAGAACCGCGAGGAGATCCGCGACCTCTGCGATCGCACCCTGCTGCTCGACCGCGGCCGCCTGCTGCACGTCACCACCGCGCTGCGGCCCGCGGTACAGGTTTGACGCTCGCGAAATCACGCTGCTAGACTGGAAATCCGTTCTCACCCTTCGCTTCCAGTAAGGACCCCGTGCCCGGATACACGCGCCACCAGCTCAAGGAAGATAAACTCGCCGACGCCGCCAAAGGCACCGTCACCTGGGCGGGACACCATCGCAAGCTGGTCAGCGTGGCCTCGACCGCGCTGCTGGTGGCGGCGGTGGTAGGAGTGGGCGGGTGGGCGTTCTTGCAATGGCGCGAGCAGAAGGCCAGCTTCGAGATGGGCAGTGCCCTGCGCACCTATCAGCGTCCGCTGCGTCCCGCAGGGACGCCGGAGAATCCCGACTTCCCGTCGTTCGCCTCGACGGCCGAGCGCGCCAAGGCGGCGCGCGCGGGGTTCCAGAAGGTGGCCGACCAGTATTCCTACACCCGCAGCGGCAGGATGGCCCGCTACTACGTGGGCCTGACCGCGATGGAAGGCGGCGACACCGCGGCAGCGGAGCGCGAGCTGAAGGCCATCGTCCAGTCCGGCAATAAAGACCTGGCGCCGCTGGCCAAGCTGGCGCTGGCCAGCTTCTACCGCTCCCAGAAGCGCGACGCCGAAGCCATTCAGCTCTACCGCGAGCTCATCGACAATCCCAGCGACTCCGTCCCCAAGGCCACGGCGCAACTGGAGCTGGGCTCACTCTACGAAGAAAAGCAGCCGGCGGAAGCCAGCAAGCTCTATCAGCAGGTCCGCATCGAGAACCCCACGGGAGTGGCGGGCGAGATCGCGGCCGCGCGCATCAGTCGGCTGGGGAAGTAGAGACGTTGCATCGAACGTCTTTACGCGGGCGAGGGCGCCCGCCACGGGGTTCCCGGTCACTTCACGAACAGCTTCTTCCATTCCTCCGGCGGCGTGACCGCGTGGGCTGCCACCTTCAGGTTGGCTTCCACGTGCTCGGTGCGGCTCATGCCCACCAGGGCCGTGGTCAACCCGGGCGCCGAGCGCGAGAACTGGATGGCGCTCTCCGAATCGGTCGCCATGCCCAGCCGCTCGCGGACGTAGTCGGGCAGGTCGCGCGTCAGCTGGCCCTGGGAGAGCGTGGCGCTGCCCACCACCACCACGCCCGCGGCCGCGGCCAGCGTCATGGTGGAGGCCGACTCGCTTCCCAGCTTCTGGTTGCGGAAGGCGTAGCCCTCGGGCATGGCCAGATTGAAGGGCAACTGGACGAAGCGGAAGTGATGCTGGTCGCCGCCCGCTTCCCGCGCCGCGTCCAAGACCTCGGAGAGGTGGAGGGCATCGGCCGCCTCCGCGGGAGCGCGGAAGCCGCCCCAGGTGGCCGCTCCGTAGTAGCGGATCTTCTCTTCGCGCACCGCCTGCTCTAGCATCACAAAAGCTTCCTTCAACCGCGAGCGGAACGTGGCGGCCTCCACCGAGGCGAATTGCGACTCCGGGTTGTGGACGTAGAAGACGTCGAGCGTCTCCAGACCGAGGTTCTTCCGGCTGCGCTCGATCTGGCTGGCGAGATAGCGCGGAGCCATGCAGTGCATCCCCCCGGCGACCTCGGCCGGGTCCAGGAGGCCGGGCTCCACGTACTCACGCTGGAAATACTGGCGGGGGTCGGCGGGCATCTCGCCGTCGAACGAGAGGTAGCCGGCCTTGGTGCACACCACCACTTCGTCGCGGCGCAGTTCGCCCGCCTGGAAGAGCTGCGCGAGCGCCGCGCCGATGTTGCGCTCCGAGCGCTGGTGGCGGTAGTTGATGGCCGTATCCAGCAGGTTGATGCCGGAGCGCAGCGCGTGCGCGATGGCTTGGGTGTAGCGCGCGTCGCCGGCCGCGTCCGGCTCCCCCAGGTAGGTGCCGAGCCCGATGGACGACATCCAAAGCTCGCCCGCGCCCGGCGCCCCCTGGGCGCGGCGGAAGTGTCCGGCTTCCCGCAGGCGGGGGAAGCGGTCGCGGTAGCGCGCCGTACCTTCGGCCGTGGCAAATCCCTTCGACATAAGAGACGCAGTGTAACAGGAGGGTGGAAGGCGCTCCGGCGGCGTCATTCTCAGTCTGAGACTGTGCGCGAAAGGCCGGTTTGAGGGGTAAACTTTTCGCTTGCGCAGGGGGTGGCGACCTATGCTAGAGTTGCATTCTCCCCGTTGCATGTACCCTCCCCAGGACCTTGATGACAGGAGTAAGGCTGTGGGTACCCATATGCGCAAACAAGAGGGATTCTCGCTGATCGAGTTGCTGATTGTGGTGGCCATCATCCTGATCATTGCGGCCATCGCCATTCCCAACATGATGAGGGCCCGGATCTCGGCGAATGAGTCCTCGGCGGTCGCCTCCCTGCGGACCATCAACACCGCGGAAACTACCTACATCATCAATTACCCCACCATCGGCTATTCCGACACCCTGCTCAAGCTGGCGCAACCCCAGCCGGGAAACCAGGTTTCCTCGACCTCGGCGGGCCTGTTGGACTGGGTGCTGGGCTGCGCCGCCCAACCTTGCCGCCACAGCGGGTACGATTTCATGGTCATTAACACCGCCGGCACGCCCGTGTACAACTACGACCTAACGGCAATCCCGGTGGTCTACATGCAGACTGGGATCCGTGGCTTCTGTTCCAACCGGCTGAGCTCCCTTTCCTTCGATCCCGCCGGCGGGGTTGCCTGCGCGCAAGCCCTTCAGTAAGACTGGTGCCCAGAGAGCCGGGATGCGCTCGCCCCTGGCGGAGGGGTTCCTTGACACATTTCCGCCCGCGACCGTATTCTTAAACATTGTCCTGACAGCAAGTTACGGCGCCGGGCCCCGCGCCCGCCGCGGTGAGCCGGCAGATCAAGATGTTCATCACTATTCAGGCCTTGAAAGAGCAGCCCCTCGACTTCCGGGAGGAGTTCCTGCCGCAGGCGCTGGATCTGGGTCCCGACGTCGAGCAGCAGACGCCCCTGACCGCCACTGGCCGGGCCGAACTGGTGGAGGAACACGAGGGGCGCAAGGTGATCCAGGACATCCGGGTGGTGGGCGGCTTCGCGACCCGCATCGCGGTGAAATGCGCGCGTTGCCTGGAGCCGGTGGCCAGCGACCTGAAGAACAGCTTCGACCTGCTCTACCGGCCGCGGGGCATCGAGCGGCGCGGGCCGGACACCTCCATCAGCGAGGCGGAAACGGAGATCAGCTTCTACTCCGGCGACGGCTTGCTGCTGGAAGACGTGCTCAAGGAGCAGATGCTGCTGGCGGTGCCGCTGAAGGCGCTGTGCCGGAAGGACTGCCAGGGGCTGTGCCCGGTGTGCGGAGGCAATCGCAACCGCGAGCGCTGTGACTGCGCGCCGGCGGTGAGCGATGCGCGCTGGGCGGCGCTGGGCAAGATCCGGGAGCAGCTGAAGAGCTAGAATCCAACATTCCGCCCCCGGATTTCCGGGGCAAAGAAGGCAATCATGGCGAATCCGAAACGCAGACACTCCAAAGCGCGCACCGGCAAGCGGCGCGCACACGACTTCCTCACTCGACTCTCGCTCTCCGAGTGTCCCAACTGTCACGAGAGCAAGCTGCCCCACCGGGTGTGCCTCAAGTGCGGGTACTACGACGGCCGCGAAGTGGTGGCAGTGAAGGCCAAGAAGTAGCAGGCAGCCCGCCTGGGCGGGCGGAGCGCGATGCCGACCGTCATAGCCGTGGACGCGATGGGCTCGGACCGGGCCCCCAAGCCCGAGATCGAGGGCGCCATCCTGGCCGCGCGCGACTATGACGTGCGCGTGCTGCTGGTGGGCGACGAGACGCGCCTGCGCGCCTTCCTGGCCGACCATCCCAGAGCCGCGCGCCTGCCCATCGAAATCGTCCACGCCAGCGAAACCATCGGCATGCGGGAGCCGGCGGCGCGCGCGGTGCGCACCAAGCGCGATTCCTCCATGCACGTGGGGCTGCGGCTGGTGCGCACCGGCCAGGCCGCGGGCTTCGTCACCGCCGGCAACACCGGCGCCGCCATGGCCACCGCCAAGATCGTGCTGGGGACCCTGGCCGGGGTGGACCGCCCGGCGCTGGCCGCCGTCTTTCCCACCGCCACCGGCAAGGCCGCCATCCTGCTGGACGTCGGCGCCAACGTGGATTCCCGCCCGCACGCCCTGGCGCAGTTCGCGGTGATGGGCGAGATCTACTCGCGCCACATCTTTGGAGTCGCCCGCCCCCGCGTGGGCCTGCTCTCCATCGGCGAAGAGGAATCCAAGGGCAACGAACTCACGCGCCATGCCTTCACGCTGCTCAAGGAACTGCCACTGGACTTCGTGGGCAACGTCGAGGGGCGCGACCTCTACCGCGGGGCGGTGGACGTCATTGTCTGCGACGGCTTCACCGGGAACGTGGCCCTGAAGGTCTCCGAGGGCGTGGCCGACCTGGTGCGCCGGCTGCTCAAGGAGAGCCTGGAATCCACCGTCGCCGCCAAGGTCGGATTCCTGCTCGCCCGCCACGCCTTCCAGGACTTCAAGAGGCGGCTGGACTACTCCGAATACGGAGGCGCGCCCCTGCTGGGCGTGAAGGGCGCCTGCATCATTACCCACGGTTCGGCGAACAACAACGCGCTGAAGAACTCCATCCGCGTGGCGGCCGAGTTCTCCACCCGCAACGTGATGGCGCGCATCGAGGAAGAACTGTCGTCCAGGCGCGGCAAGGCCCGCCCCGCCGCCGCCGGCAAAGAAAGTCGCGAGCGCATCCACTCCTGATGGCCACGGCTCCCGGCAATCCCAAGTCCGTTGCTTTCCTCTTTCCCGGCCAGGGCTCGCAGTCCGTGGGCATGGGCAAGGAGCTGGCCGCGCGCTATCCCCTAGCCAAGCAAACCTTCGACCAGGCTGACGCCGCCCTGGGCTACGCCCTCTCCGTGCTGTGCTTCGAAGGGCCGGAAGAGAAGCTGAAGATGACCGAGGTGACGCAACCCGCCATCCTCACCGTCTCGGTGGCCGCGCTGCGGGTGCTGCGCGAGCAGGGCGTTGCGCCCGGGTTCGTCGCCGGGCACAGCCTGGGCGAGTACTCGGCGCACGTGGCGGCGGGTACACTCGACTTCGCCGATGCGGTGCGGATCGTCCGCAACCGCGGACGCTACATGCAGGAGGCGGTCCCCGCGGGCCAGGGCGCCATGGCCGCCGTGCTGGGCCTGTCGCTCGAAGAGATTGAAGCCGCCTGCCGCGAGGCCGCGCAGGGCCAGGTGGTCGCGCCCGCCAACATCAACTCCCCCGGCCAGGTGGTCATCTCCGGCCATGCGGCTGCAGTCGAGCGCGCCGCGGAGCTGGTGAAGCAGCGCGGCGCCAAGCGCGCCGTCATGCTGCCGGTATCCGCGCCCTTCCACTGCGCGCTCATGCAGCCGGCACAGGACCGCCTGGCGGCCGACCTGAAAGCTGCGACCTTCCACCCCATGAACCTCCCGCTGGTCACGAACGTGGACGCCGAGGTGCTCGACTCAGCCGAGAAGGCACGCAACGCCCTCATCCGCCAGGTCACCGGCGCCGTGCAGTGGGAAAAGTCCATGCGCGCGCTGATCGAAAGAGGAGTGGATACGTTTGTCGAAGTCGGCCCGGGAAAGGTCCTGTGCGGCCTGATGCGGCAGATCGACCGCGCTAAGGCCTGCATGAACGTAGAAGACCCAGCCTCGCTCGAGAAGACGCTGGCTCAGCGCAGCTCGACCTCGTAGGGCGAGAACGTCAGGCTGAGGTCGCTTTTCTCTACCCAGAGGTAGGCTTTCTGGGCCCGCTGGTTGATGGTGACCACCACAATGACGCCGCTGCCGCCCTTCGGAGGCCGCACCGTGGCTTCGATCTTATGGCTGTGGATCAGGCCCCACTCGCCTCCGAGTCCCCAGTCGCCATAGAAGTCCCCGTAGGTGTAGCGCTCGTACTTCTGCGGATGCTGCCGCCACTCAGGGTCGGCCATCCAGACGCCGTAGGCGCCTTCGTAGTCTTTCTGCTCCAGGCGCGAGAAGAACTTGTCCACCGCGCGCTCCTCGTGCCAGTTCCAGAAGCGGTAGGTGAGCAGGCCAACCAGGACCAGCGACAGCAGTCCCGCCGCCAGCAGCTCTTTCTTGCGGCGCGCGCGGCGCGGATCGTAGGCGGGAGCCTCGAAGAGGGTCATGGGGAATCGGGTGATTGAGTCATTGGAAATTGGGTGATTGAGTCATTGTGTCATTGAAGTGTGAGGCCCCGGAGGGTCAAAAGGTTCCCGGCCAAGCGCCGAACGAGTCAATGACTCAATGGCCCGATGACTCAATGGCTCAATCTTCCCTACAACGTCCGCTTGAACAGGGCCACCACGCCGATGAGCGTGATCGCGGCGAAGACCGAAAGATACAGCATATCCGGCCAGATTGCAGCAAAGCCGGCCTCGCGCAGCAGCAGAGACTTGAATCCGTGCACGGCGTAGGTGAAGGGATCGATCCAGGCGACCACCTTCAGCCACGCGGGAAACGCCTGAACCGGATAGATGGCGCCGGAGGGGAAGAAGAGCAGCGTATTCAGGATGCCGAAGATAGCGCGGGGCACGAGCGGGTCCTCCACCCGCACCATGAGCAGGAACATCATGCTGACGAAAGCCAGAGAGGTGAGCGCGATCATCACCAGCAGCCAGAAAAGCTTGACGGGATGGAAGGTGGTGCCCACGCCGGCGATCAGCGAGCCGATGAGGGTGAGCACGATGCCAGCCCCCACCGCCTTGAGCGCGCCGGCCACGGTCAGCCCGGCGACCAGCTCCAGCTTGGTGATGGGCGTCACCAGGAAGCCTTCGTGGATGCCGCGCGCCTTGTCGTCGATGTAGAGCATGCCGCCGCCGATCATCACGCTCACGAACATGGCCAGCGCAATGGAGCCCGGCAGCAGATACTTCAGGTAGTCGTTGTAGGGATAGAGCTCGACCACGTCGAGCGCGATCTGTCGCACCATGTGGGGCTCGACGTCGGGCCGGTTGAGCGCCGCCACCAGCTCGGTGAGCTTGCCCTCCAGGGCCGAACTCATGAAGCCGTCGGTGTTATCCACCACCAATGCGATGCGCGGCTGCTCCTGCTGATAGACGCGGCGGGAGAACTGCGGCGGGATGACCAGGCCGGCCTCCAGCTTGCCGTTGCGTACGTCCGCCACCATCTGCTTCTCGTCATCGTAGTACTGCGGCGTGAAGGTTCCGGCGTTGGAGCGGATGGAGTCGAAGGCTTCGCGGACCTTCAGCGACTGCGTGCCGCGGTCGTAGTCCACCACCCCCAGGCGCGCGTCCTTGATCTTGCCGCCGAAGGCGCTGCCCAGCACGATGAGCTGCACCAGGGGGAAGACCATGGAAGCCATCATCAGGGCGGGGGAGCGGACAAAGCGCCGCAACTCGCGCTCCACGATGGCCATCATGCGCACCAAGCCCATCGCCTTACCTCATCTCCTGGCCGAAGACATAGCCGGTGTAGGCGAAGGCCTTCACCTGCTCGTCGCGCAACTGGCGCCCGGTGTAGTGCACGAAAACGTCGTCCAGCGTGGTGCTCTGCACCGAGAGCGACTTCACCTGCACCCCCTCGGCCAGCGCCATGGAGACCAATTCAGTGGTGGTCAGCGAGCCTTCGTCGGAGAGGATGCGGTAGGTGTGATCGCCTTCCAGCTTCACTGAATGGACTTTGCCCAGCTTGCGCAGCCGCTCCTCCCAAAGCTCCGGCACGTGCGAAAACTGCACCTCGATGACGTTCGACCCGGGGACGCTGGCCTTGAGTGCGTGCGGCGTATCCAGGGCCACCAGGTGTCCGTGGTCCACGATGGCGATGCGGTTGCACAGCCGATCGGCTTCGTCCATGTAGTGGGTGGTGAGGAGCACGGTAAGGGCGCGCTCCTGCTTGAGCTTGGTGAGCATCTCCCACACCGCCACGCGGGAGACCGGGTCCAGGCCGGTGGTGGGCTCGTCGAGGAAGAAGATGCTGGGACTGTGGACCAGCCCGCGCGCGATCTCCAGCCGCCGCCGCATGCCGCCGGAGAGCGTCTTGGTCTGCGCGTCGCGCCACTTGGTGAGGTCCATAATCTCCAGCAGCTCCGCAATGGAGCGCTTGCGCTCCTTCGCCGGCACGCCGTAGAGCTTGGCGTAGATGCCCAGGTTTTCGCCTACCGTGAGGTCCAGGTCGCTGGTCATCGCTTGGGGGATCACGCCGATGAAGCGGCGGGCGGCGTCCGGCTCCTTCTGCACGTCGTGGCCGGCGACGCGCGCCGTTCCGCTGGTGATCTCGATGAGCGTGGTCATCATGCGGATGAGCGTGGACTTGCCCGCGCCGTTCGGCCCCAGCAGGCCGAAGATTTCACCCTCCTCGACCGCGAAGGAAACGCTGTCTACGGCGGTGAAGTCGCCGTACTTTTTGGTGATGTTCTCCACCTCGATGGCGGGCGGGCCGCCGTTCGGCTTGTGGTTCGCGGGCTTGACGAAGGTGTTCACTTCTTCCTCGCGGGCACCAGCACCTCGGCGGTCATGCCCGGGGTGAGGCGCTTGTCGCGGTTGTCCACGCGGACCTTCAGCACCACGGTCTTGATGTCGCGCTTGCTGCGGCCCACGTCGCGCTGGGTGGCGAAGTCGGCCTCCACGCCCTTGAAGATGACCGTGCCGTCGAGCACGCGGCCGGAGAGCAGGCGGACTTTGAGCGTATCGCCCAGGGCCACGCCGTCGGATTCGGTCTCCGGAACCGCGGCGCGCACCCAGACGTCGTTCAAATCCACGATGGTAACGATGGGCTGGCCGGCGGCGACCACCTCGCCCTGGCGCGCGGCGCGCACCGAGACCGTCCCCGAGACCGGCGCGACCACTTGCGTATAGCCCAGGCGGGTCTCGGCCTCAGCCAATTGCGCCTGGGCGGCGTTCATCTCGGAGCGGGCCGCCGAGACGTTGCTGGCGGCGGCGTGCGCCTGTTGGGTGCGCGCCTGCGCCGCGCCCAGCGCGGCCTGCGACGCCTTCACTTGATCCTCCAGCGACTTCACCCGCGCCTGCGCCGCCTTCAGCGCGGCGCTCGAGCGGTCGCGGTCCTGTTGCGAGGCCACGCCTTCCGCGGCCAGCTTCACCATGCGCGCGTTGTCCAGCTGCTCGCGCTCCAGGTTGGCCTGGGCCTCGGCAAGCTGGGCGCGCGCCGACTGCACCAGCGACTGCGCGTTGGTCACGTCGCTGGAAGTCTCGCCGCTCGCCTGTGCCGCTGTGGCTTGGCTGCTCGAAACCCGGGAGCCCTGGCTCGAGAACTGCGCGCTTGCCGCCTTGGACTGCGCTTCCAACTCGGCCCGGTCCAACTGCGCGATCACGTCACCCTGCTTCACCTCCGAGCCCTCCTCCACCAGCAAGCGCTCGATGCGGCCGGAGATCCTGGCGCTCACGATGACCTGGTTGGAATCCACCGTGCCGATGAGCGAGAGGTCGCTGGAGCGGTTGGCGGTGGCGAAGTAGTAGATGGCGGCGAGCACCGCCAGCACGCCCAGCAGGGCGAGGAATTTGTTGCGATAGTTCATGCGTTCGAACCTCCGGCGGTTGCCTGCGGAGTGGTGAAGAGCGCGGCGGCGATCAGGTCGAGCACTGCCGCCCGGCGCGCGGCGACCGCTTCCGGCGCCAGCGGGTCAGCGTGCGAGAGCAGGGCCAGCACCGGCGCGCTGGAGAAGTAGAAGACGTTCATGGCCACGATGGAGAAAACAAAATGCACGGCGTCCACGCAGCGGAAGTCGCCCGACTCCATGCCGGCGCGGAACAGCTCCGCCAGGCGCCCCTGGACGGGACGAAGGTACAGATCCACCATGCGGCGGATGTGCGGGGAGCCGGCGCGCCCCGCGCGCATCATCTCCCGCTGCACTACCCGGGGATACATGGGCGAGGCAGCGATGTAGTCGAAGTGCGCCGCGGCGTAGGCCAGCACCTTCTCCCGCGGCGGCAGGTTGCGGTCCAGCACCTCATTGATGCGCTCCGCTAGCCCGGAAAATACCTGGTCGAGGACGGCGCCGTAGAGCCGCTCTTTGTCCTTGAAGTAGTAGTAGAGCAGCGCCTTGTTGACGCGGGCGGCGCGGGCGATGTGGTCGATGCGCGCCCCGGCCGCGCCCTCCTGGGCGAACTCCAGCAAGGCGGCCTTGAGGATGGCCTGGCGGGTGCGCTCGGGCTGCCGGCGTAACTTTGGGGACCGATTGGCGGCGGTTCTGGGCTTGGCGGCTGGGATCATAGTTAATTAACCAGTTAGTTAGATTAGCAACCGCCTGGCCCCGATACAAGAAGATTTTTGTGGGGGAAACAGGCTTCCCGGAAGGGCTGCCCTAGCGGCTGTACTGGTTCTTTTTCTTCTCGGCGTGGCGCTCCAGTCCCAGTTGGATGAGCCGGTCGATGAGCTCGGGATACGCAATCCCCGTAGCTGCCCACAGCTTCGGGTACATGCTGATGGAGGTAAAGCCGGGCATGGTGTTGATCTCGTTGACGTAGATCTTCCCGGTATTCGGGTCCATGAGGAAGTCCACGCGGGCGAGGCCGGAGCAATCTACGGCCTGGAAGGCGGCGACGGCCATCTGCTGCACCTTCTTCTGCTGCGCCTGGCTGATCTTGGCCGGGATGAGCAGCTTCGAGCCCTCGTCCAGATACTTGGCGTTGTAGTCGTAGAACTCCTGGACGGGGACGATCTCCCCGGCCACCGAGGCTCGCGGCTGGTCGTTGCCCAGCACCGAGCACTCGATCTCCCGCGCCTTCCCTTTCGCGCCGCCCACGCCCTGCTCGACGATGATCTTGCGGTCATAGGCGCCGGCTTCCGCAATCGCCGCCGCCAGTTCCCTGCCCTGGTGGACCTTGCTGATGCCCACCGAGGAGCCCAGGTTCGCGGGCTTGACGAAGACCGGATAGCGCAGCTTCTTTTCGATGGCGCGGCGCGCGGCCTTGGGGTCGCGCTCCCAATCGCTTCGCAGGATGGTGACGTGCTTGACCATGGGCAGCCGCGCCGCAGCGAACAGGCGCTTCATCACGTCCTTGTCCATGCCGCAGGCCGAGCCCAGCACGCCCGCGCCCACGTAGGCCAGGTCGGCCAGTTCGAGCAGGCCCTGGATGGTGCCGTCCTCGCCGAAGGTGCCGTGCAATACGGGGAAGATGACGTCCACGGCGATGAGGTGCGCTGCGGACTGTGTGGATGCGGGCGACCCGCCCGCGGGTTCAAACGCAGCCAGCGATGGCTCATCTTCAGAGCGCGGTTCGGGCGGGACGATGATGCCCTCGCCCTTGGCCAGCACCGCTGCGGGCGCGGTGGCCGCTGGATCACCGGCGCGGAGATGTTTTCCCGATCCCTTGCCGCGCAAGAGTTGCTGGGCATGTCCCGAGGTCACCCAGCGGCCTTGCTTGGTGATGCCGATGGGCACCACCTCGTATTTCTTCTTGTCAATGGCCTCGATGACCGAGGCGGCAGAGAGCAGCGAGACCTCATGCTCCCCCGAGCGCCCGCCGAACAGGACTCCCACGCGCAACTTGTTCATTGATTCATTCTCTCATTGAATCCGCGGTTGCCTGTTTAGACGCCGGGAACGGGCGTTACGGCTCTTCTTCCATCCGCCCGCTCACGTAGATGAACGACTGGACGTCGATCAGGTCGGCGGGCTTCAGCTCGGCGAGGTCCTGGGCGAGCTGCCGCGCGAACTCCAGCACCCGGGCGTAGACGTCCCACGCCGGCTGCGGCCGGTACTGCAGGTCGAAGCCGAAGCGGTCGGCGGCCAGTTGCGTGACCTTGGGCTTAAGGAAGAGGTTCTCGCGCGGGTCGGCGAGAAAGGAAAAAATAGTCTGGATGGGCCACTTGAAGGTCTGGGTCTTGGGCTGGGGCAGGCTGTCGAGCATGGCTCCGAAGCCCTCAAAGCGGTCGGGCATCTCCCCGTGGCCGCAGACCAGTTCGAAGAGTCCGCGGGCAAAGGCTTCGGGCTCGGCCTTGGCGGCGTTGCGCAGCGCGGCCTTGGCGAAGACGTCCAGCAGGTTGGTGGTCGCCTCGATCTGCATGGCGCGCTTCGCCACCTCCGCGAACTCCCCGGCCGCCAGCAGCGGCTCCAGTTCCTCGCGGCTCATCTCCCGCGCCCAGCGCTCCGAGCCCTGCACCTTGGTATCGCGCTCCGTCGCGCGATAGGCGGGATCCTGAAAGCCCAGCGGGAATTTCGCCAGGAAGCGGCGCTTGGCCTCGGCCTGCGTGACGGCGCTCTTCACTCCGCCCGCGCTCTTCCCTTTGCCCTTGCCCGAGGAGGCGGGCAAGTGGATGCGCCCGAAGTACGGGTCCTTTTGATCGGCGGCCAGGGTCAGCGGGAAGCGCGCGGCGTCGATGAGCTTGGGCTGCGGCTCGCTCTTGAAGATGACGCGCACCTTGTCGCCATCCACCTGCACGATCTTGCCGCGTCCCCACTTGGGATGCTCGATGAGTTGTCCGGTCTCGTAGGCCATCAGAGGATCTTCTTTCCAAACACGCTCAACGCCAGCTCGACCGCCAGATCCGCAGTGCGATTATGCTCGTCAATCACCGGATTCACCTCAACTATTTCGAACGAGGTCATGCGGCCGTGGTCGGCGATGGCTTCCATCACTAGGTGGGCCTCGCGGTAGGTGGCGCCGCCGCGCACCGGAGTGCCCACGCCGGGGGCGTCCTCGGGATCGATCCAGTCCATGTCGAGCGAGATGTGGTAGCCCGCGGTGCCGCGCCCGGCGATGCGCAGTGCTTCTTCCATCACGGCGCGCATGCCGCGCTCGTCGATGTCACGCATGGTATAGACCTCGACTCCGGCCTTGCGCACGTTCTCCTTCTCCACCACGTCAATGTCGCGCACTCCCACCAACACGCAATTCTCCGGCGCGACCATGGGGGAGAAGTTGACGATGTTGGCCAGCTCCGCCGGGCCCAGTCCCATGATGGCGGCCAGCGGCATGCCGTGGACGTTGCCCGAGGGCGAGGTCTCCGGCGTGTTGATGTCGGTGTGGGCGTCGATCCAGATGAGCCCCACCTTGTGTCCCAGGCGGCGATGGAACTCGGCCACGCCCGCCATGGTGCCCACGGCCACCGAGTGGTCGCCGCCCAGCACGATGGGTATCTTGCCGGCTTCGAGCGTCTTCAGCACCAAATCGGCGTGTTTGGTGCAGGTGGCGACGATCTCCTTCAGGTACTTGGCTTTGGGGTCGCCCTCTTTTTTCTGCTCGGCGATGGCTACCAAAATGTTGCCGGCATCTTCCACCGTGTGGCCGAGAGCTTCCAGTCGCGCTTCCAGTCCGGCTACGCGCACCGCGGACGGACCCATATCCACGCCGCGGCGCGACTGCCCCAAATCCAGGGGCACGCCGATCACCCGAATCTTCTTGGGCACGATGCTCGAGAACGATGCTGCTGCTGTGGTCACCATAAACAAACTTACCTTTCTCTACTCTCCCTAGGGATAAAGCCGATTGATCATGCGGGCGAAGGGGATGGTCTCGCGCACGTGCTCCAGGCCGCAGACCCACGCCACCACCCGCTCGATTCCCATGCCGAAGCCGCCGTGCGGCACGCCGCCGTACTTGCGCAGGTCCAGGTACCACTTGAATGCCTCTTCCGGCAGGTTGTGCTCGCGGATGCGCCGCAGCAGCAGTTCGTGGGAGCCGATGCGCTGCGAGCCTCCGATGATTTCGCCGTAGCCTTCGGGCGCCAGCACGTCCACGCACAGGGCCCGGTCAGGCTGCTTGGGGTCGGGCTCCATGTAGAAGGCCTTCACCTGCGCCGGATAGCGGTGCACCATCACTGGGCGGTCGAAGCGCGAGGCCAGATAGGTCTCGTCCGGCGCGCCCAGGTCGCCGCCCCATTCGAATCTCGTTTCGACCTTCCCTTCGGCGTGGCCTTCCTGCAAAAGCTTCACTGCCTCGTCGTAGCTGATCCGCGGGAAGGGCTTCTTCACCTTCTCCAGCGGCGCGACGTCGCGGCCCATGGTGGTGAGCTCCGCGTGCCGCCGCTCCAGGCAGCGCTCGAGGATGGATGCAATGAGGTCCTCGGCCAGGTCCATCAGGTCGTCGAGGGTGGCGAAGGCGACCTCCGGCTCCACCATCCAGAACTCGGTGAGGTGGCGGCGGGTCTTTGATTTTTCCGCGCGGAACGTCGGCCCGAAGGAATACACCTTGCCCAGCGCCATGGCCGTGGCCTCGATGTAGAGCTGGCCGGACTGGGTGAGGAAGGCCTGGTCGCCGAAGTAGTCCACGGGAAACAGCGTGCTGGTGCCCTCGCAGGCGGCGGGAGTAAGGATGGGCGGATCGGTCAGCACGAAGCCACGGTCATCGAAGAAGTCGCGGCAGGCTTTGATGATCTCCGCGCGCACGCGCAGGATGGCCGCCTGCCGCGGCGTCCGCACCCACAGGTGCCGGTGGTCCATCAGGAAGTCCACCCCATGCTCTTTGAGCGAGATGGGATAAGGTTCGTCGTCGGGCACGCGCTGCACCACGGTCAGATCGCTGACCACCAGCTCGTAGCCGCCGGGAGCGCGCTTGTCGGCGCGGACTTTTCCCTGCACGATGACGCTCGATTCCTGCGTCAGGTTCTTTACCGTCTCGAACAGCTCCGGAGAAACGTCGCTCTTGGCCACCACGCCCTGAATGACTCCGCTCCCGTCGCGGAACTGCGGAAAAAGCAGTTTCCCGCTCTCGCGCAGGTTGTAGAGCCACCCGCGCAGGGTGACGGTCTGGCCGTCGTGGCCGCCGATTTGAGCGACGCTGGTAATGGGTGCTTCCATTTTATTTTCCAAATCCATCAGGCCGCGTGGGCGCTTGCTAGACAGCCTCCAGGCGGCGGAAGGCCTCGGCCATGCCCTTCACGATGTCGCCCTTGCCCTCGCCGTCGATCTCCATCAGCAGCGGCGGCGCCTGCGGCGCGGAGCGCAACAGCGCCATGGCCTGCTTCCATTCGATCTTCCCGTCTCCCGGCCACAGGTGGGAGTCGCGGTCGTGCTGGTTGTCGTGCACGTGGGTGGAGCGGATGTACTCCTTCAGCTTGCCGAAGGTCTCCGTCACTCCCTCCGCCAGGTAGGCGTGGCCGACGTCGAAGCACACGCCCACATCCTCGAAGTGCGGCACGCGGATGAACTCCAGCAACCGCTCCGCGGTGGAAAGCTCGTTGGGGATGTTCTCCACCAGCAAGCGGACGCCCAGCGGCTTGGCGAAGGCGCGCAGGTGCTCCAGCGAGTTCACGCCGGCCTCGAACTTGGCGGGATCGAACTCGTCACCGCCGTTACCCATGTGCTGCACCAGGAATTGGAAGGGGATGAGCTCGGCCACTTCGATGGCGCGCTTGATCTCGTCCATGGCCTCGAAGCGCTGCTTCTTGTCGGGCTCGGTCACGTTGATGGCGGGAGAGCCGCTGCGTCCCCACTCGTAGTCGTTGAACATCGGCGAGTGCAGGGAGTTCAGCGGCACGCCCGAGCTGCGGAACCACCCGGCGAGCTCCTTCACGTGCGCCTTGTTGCTGTAGTCAAAGTGTCCGCGCGCGGCGAAGATCTCAATGGCCTGCGCGCCTCCGCGCGCCAGACCGTCCAGCAGGCCGGGATGCAGCCGCTCCTTCACGCACACGTAGGTGGACATGGCGCGCAGCATCAGTAGCCCACCACCTTCCCGTTGTTGCGGGCGTCGCTCGCCCCCAGCCGCTCGCCCGTCTTCAGATCGATCTCGATGCACTCCCCGTCGCCCCACAGGTCCTGCGCGCCCCAGGGCGCTTCCGAGCGCACCTTGTGCCCGCGCGATTCCAGCAGGCGCAGCGTGTCCGGGGAGAAGCGGCCGCGCTCCAGGTAGATTGCGTCCTCCAGCCACTGGTGGTGGAAGCGGGGCGCGTTGACCGCCTCCTGGATGTTCATGCCATAGTCCACCACGCCCATCAGTATGTTGGCCACCGTGCTGATGATGGTGGAGCCGCCGGGCGAGCCCAGCACCAGGAAGAGCTTGCCGTCCTTCAGCACCATGGTGGGCATCATGGAAGAGAGCGGGCGCTTCCCTCCCCCGATAACGTTGGCCGGCCCCTGGATGAGCCCGTAGATATTGGGGACGCCGGGCTTGGTGGTGAAGTCGTCCATCTCGTTGTTGAGCAGGAAGCCAAGACCCTGCGCGGTGACGGCGGAGCCGAAGCTGTCGTTCAGTGTGGTGGTGACGGCCACGGCGTTGCCCTCGGGATCCACCACCGAGTAGTGCGTGGTGTGGACGCGCTCGCGCAGCGCGCGCCGCGGACGCTTCCCGGCGTAGCGGTCGAGCTCGCCGAAGGCCGGACGGTGCAGCTCGGCGCTGGCCGAGGCGTGCGCCGGGTTGAGCGACTCCCGCCACGCCGCCGCGTACTTCTTGTCCATCAACTGC
This sequence comes from Terriglobales bacterium, assembly GCA_035937135.1. Lineage (NCBI taxonomy): Bacteria > Pseudomonadati > Acidobacteriota > Terriglobia > Terriglobales > Terriglobales bacterium. The sequence continues at coordinate 902 of DASYVL010000179.1, read as the reverse complement.
GCCACGGGGATCTTCGCAAAATCGGGGTCGCCCAGGAACTCGGCGCGGTCGAAGAAGGCGCGCCGGAAGGCTTCGGCGGTCAGGTGCATGGAATCGGCGGAGCGGCTCCCCAGACGCCGCAGGTCATAGCCTTCCAGGATGTTCAGGATCTCGATGAGCGCGATGCCGCCCGAAGACGGCGGCGGGGTGCTGATGATCTCGTATCCGCGGTAGCTGCCGCGCACCGGCTCGCGTTCTTTCACCTCGTAGGCGGCGAGGTCGGCGGCCGTCATCAGCCCTCCGCCCTTCTGGACCGCCGCAGCCAATTCCTGCGCCAGCTTGCCGTGGTAGAAGTCGTCGGGATCCTTGGCGATGCGCTCCAGCGTCGCCGCCAGCTCCGGCTGCCGGAAGATCTCGCCCGGCTGGTAGTAGTTCCCATCACGCTGGAATATCCGCTTCGACTCAGCAAACTCGCCCAGGTGGAAGTCGGGGTCGCGGAAAGAGCGCGCGTCCTCGTAGCTGAGCGCAAAGCCTTCGCGTGCCAGCTTGATGGCCGGCGCCATCACCCGCTCCAGCGGCAGCTTCCCCCACTTCTTCTGCGCGTACACCAGTCCGGCCACCGAGCCGGGAACCGCGATGGCGCGATACCCAACGGTGCTGGCATGGTGGATGACGTTGCCCTGCGCGTCCAGATACATGTCGCGCGTGGCCGCTGCCGGCGCCTTCTCGCGATAGTCGAGAAAGTGGGTCTCGCCGTTCGCCATGCGCAGCAGCAGGAAGCCTCCGCCGCCCAGGTTTCCCGCCTGGGGGTGGACCACCGCCAGCGCGAAGCCGGTGGCCACGGCAGCGTCCACCGCGTTGCCGCCCGCCTGCATCATCTCCACTCCGGCCTGCGAGGCCAGTTCGTGGACGCTCGCCACCAT
>DASYVL010000178.1 GCA_035937135.1 Terriglobales bacterium | reverse complement strand
GTGCGGTTGAGCGGGAAGCGTGAGGTCGGCCAGATGACCCCCTTCGACCTCACCCTGCTGCTGCTACTCTCGAACGCGGTGCAGAACGCCATGACCGGGCCGGACACGTCGCTGCTGGGAGGCGTGGTGGCCGCGACCACTCTCTTGCTGCTGAACTACGGCATAGCCGAGTTCGCGGGGTTCAATCGCAGGTTCCGCCGCTTCGTGCAGGGCTCGCCCACGCTGCTCGTCCACAACGGAAAGGTCATTGAGGCGAACCTGGCGCGCGAGCACGTTACCCTCGACGAATTGCAGCGCGCTCTGCGCGAGCACGGCATCACCAATCTCCAGGACATCTCGCTGGCCGTCCTCGAAGTGGATGGCTCCATCAGTTGTCTGAAGTACGACGACGTCGCGTCCGACCTGGTGCCCCAGCGCCGGCTAAGGTTCCTCCAGAAACACCAATAAGGATGGAGATTCTCTCCGAAGAACAGGTGGAGCGGCTGCTCGACCCGGCGCGCTGTATCACCGCGCTGGAGAGAGCCTTTCGGGAGAACTTTCCCGGCGCGCGCATGCCCACGCGCATACAGTTGCCGGCGGGCGAGCGTTGCGTGATGCTGCTCATGCCCTGCTATGACCCGGCGCTGCCCGGGATGGGCGTCAAGCCGCGGCTGCTGTTGGCCGCGCGGCGGCTGACTGAGATCCGCACCGCCGCCGCCTCCGCCCTGGCCACCCGGTTTCTCGCCCGCGAGGACGCCCGTACGCTCGGCGTCTTCGGGACTGGCCGGCAAGCGCGCTCGCATCTGCGCATACTGCCTCTGGTCCGCCGCTTCGAGCGAGTGCTGGTGTGCGGCTCCACGCCGGACCAGAGCCGGCAGTTCGCCAGGGGGATAGAGGCAGAACTTAAAGTAAGAGTCGAGGCGGCTGAAGCGCGCGCCTGCGTGGAGCAAGCGGACGTCCTCTGCACCTGCACCACGGCCAGTGAGCCGCTCTTCGATGGCTCCTGGATCCGTCCCGGGACGCACCTGAACCTGGTGGGCGCCTTCCAGCCGGAGGCGCGCGAGGTGGACGACACCACGGTGCAGCGGGCGCGCGTGGTGGTAGATACCTACGACGGCGCGATGGCCGAAGCGGGCGACCTGCTCCTGCCCATGCGCCGTGGTGTAATCTCCCGCGAGCACCTGGCCGCCGACCTGCACCAGCTGGTCAGCGGCAAAAAGCCGGGGCGCTCGAGCGCCGAAGAGATTACGCTCTTCAAGAGCCTGGGATGCGCGCTGGAGGACCTGGTGGCGGCAAGCCTGGTTGCGGAAGCGCTGGGGAGCGGCAAGGGATGAAGAAGAGCTACGACGTGGCGGTGATCGGCGCGGGAGTCTTCGGCGCATGGACCGCCTGGCATCTGCGGCGGGCCGGGCTGTCGGTGGCGCTGCTCGACGCTCACGGCGCCGCCAACAGCCGCGCCAGCTCCGGCGGCGAGTCGCGCCTGATCCGCATGGGCTACGGCCCGGACGAGCTCTACACTCGCTGGTCGCGGCGCTCCATGAAGCTGTGGAAGCAACTCTTCCACCGCATCCGGCGCCCGCTTTTCCATCCCACCGGCGTGCTGTGGCTGGCGAGCGCGAGCGACTCTTACACACCGCAAAACTTCAGCGTCTTGAAGAAGGCCGGCATCCCGGTGGAAAGACTTTCCCGCGCCGAGATCCGCAAACGCTTCCCGCAGTTCTCGCTCGCGGACGTGAGCTGGGCGCTCTTCGAGCCGGCGAGTGGCGTGCTCATGGCGCGCCAGGCGGTGCAGGCGCTGGTGACGGAAGGCGTGAGGCAGGGAATCGATTACCGGATCGGCGGCGTACTGCCGCCTTCCGGCAGCAGCCGCCTGCGGTTCGTGAAGACGGAAGCCGGTGAGCGCGTTGCAGCCGCCGCGTTTGTCTTCGCCTGCGGGCCGTGGCTGCCCAAACTTTTTCCCAGGGTTCTGGGCAATCGCATCTTTCCCACGCGCCAGGAAGTTTTCTTCTTCGGATCGCCCCTGGGCTCCAGTCAGTTTGCGGCGCCACACATGCCGGGATGGCTCCACCACGGCGACGAGGTGTACGGGGTAGGCGACCTGGAGAACCGCGGTGTCAAAATCGCCTCCGACTTCCACGGCCCCGCCTTCAATCCCGAAACGGGACGGCGCGAGGTGAGCGCCGAGGGACTGCGCGCCATCCGCCGCTACCTGGCTCGGCGCCTCCCGGCGTTGAAGGATGCGCCGCTGCTCGAATCGCGCGTCTGCCAGTACGAAAATACCGCCAATGGCGACTTTCTCATCGATTGCCACCCCGCCTACGACAACGTCCTGCTGGCGGGGGGAGGCTCTGGGCACGGCTTTAAGCACGGCCCGGCGCTGGGGGAATACGTCGCCCGGCTGCTCACCCGCGGGGGTCCGGTGGAACCGCGCTTCTCGCTCGCTTCGAAAGCCACGAAAAAAAATCGCTCGATTTACTGAAACACTACTGCAAAGTTGTCTAATTGTTTGTACACTCTTAGTAGTGACCCTCACCAAGACTCCAGCCACTCCCAGGGGCTTGGGGCGTCCGCGCGTGCTGCACGCCGTGACTGCCTCGGTCAGTCTGAGTTTGATGCGCGGCCAGCTCCGCTTTCTGCGTGATGCCGGCTTCCTGGTGGCTGCCGTCTCCGCCCCCGGCGATGAGCTCGAGACCCTGCACGAGCGCGAAGGCGTAGCCGGTTTTGCCATCCCCATGGAGAGCGGGGTCGCGCCTGTGGCCGACCCGGTTTCGCTGTGGGAGCTGTGGCAGCTCTTGCGCCGCTTCCGGCCTCAGATCACCAACGTGGGTACCACCAAGGCCGGCCTGCTTGGCGGGCTGGTGGCGCGCTGCGCCGGAGTCCCTTGCCGCGTGTACACGCTGCATGGGGTGAGCTTTGAGACCGCCAAGGGCATGAAGCGCAGGGTGATGAAGTTGGTGGAAAAGATGGCCTGCAATTCCGCCCATGTTGTGATTTGCCTCAGCGAGGGCGTGCGCCAGAAAGCGGTCGAGCAAGGACTGGTGGATGCCGAGCGCGCCGTGGTGCTGGCCAGCGGCAGCGGCAACGGCGTGGACGCCGCGCGCTTCGCTCCCACCGACGAACGCCGCCGGCAGGCCCAGGCTCTGCGCGGGCAACTGGGGATCCCCCACGACGCGCCCGTCATCGGCTTCGTCGGTCGCGTGAACCGCTCCAAGGGGGTCCCGGAGCTGGTGAGCGCCTTCGCCCGCCTCCGCCATTCCATGCCCGGGCTGCGCCTGCTGATGCTGGGAGACTTCGAATCGCTCGACCCTTTGCCTCCGGACACCCGGGGCCTTCTCGACACCGACAACCGTATCCTCTGTCCCGGCCATGTGGCTGACACTGCCGCCTACTATCAAGTGATGGACGTGGTCTGCTTGCCCAGCCATGGCGAAGGCTTTCCACCCGTCGTTCTGGAAGCGCAGGCGGCAGCGCGCCCGGTGGTGGCCACGGCGGTCACAGGCTGCACGGACGCCATCGAGCACGGCGTTACCGGGCTGCTGGTTCCTCCCCACGACCTCGACGCGCTGACCGACGCCCTGGAGCAGGTGCTGACCGACCCGGCCCAGGCCCGGCGGTTGAGCCAGGCCGGGCGCGCGCACGTCGTGCGCGACTTCCGCCCGGAGGCCCTCTGGAAGGCGCTGGACGACGAATACCGCCGGTTGCTCAAAAAGCGCAGCATGCCGCTGCCGGTCCCGCAGAAGAAGGAAAGTTCAGAAGTGGTGACAGCGGACTCCAGAGTCGCCGCCTCATAGCGGGCGCCCCCACCGCGGGGCTCGGCGTTTGCCTGCGGCTGATTCCTAATCCTGAGCGGAAGCTACCAGACTGGAAGACTTGACTGTTCCGCGCCCGCGGCCCAGGTAGTCGAAGCCCTGGCGGCGCGCCTCGTTGGGGTCGTAGAGGTTGCGGGCGTCCGACCGCCCCAACGGCTACCAGATCTACAACCTGGGCCGCGGCAACCCCGTCACGCTGGCCGCGATGCTCGAAGCAGTGGAGCGCGCGCTGGGAAAGAAAGCCGTGCTCGACCGCCAGCCCGAGCAACCGGGGGACGTCCGCACCACCTGGGGGGACATCAGCAAGGCGCAGACGCGCCTGGAATACCAGCCGAAGGTACAGCTCGAAGAGGGAGTCGAGCGCTTTGTCGAGTGGTGGCGGGAAGCCGGGCGCAGCGCCTAGCCGCCTGCAGGCGGCGTTTGAGGCTTCTTCGGCGGGTTGCTATAATCACTCACCTGCACGCATCCAATCTGCAGAAGGTGGGTCCTTCTTCTGCACTCCACCGCAGGCCGCGCGTGAGGCCGCATCGGCGTGCGAGAGTGGCCAGGTAGCTCAGCTGGTAGAGCGCAGCCCTGAAAAGGCTGGCGTCGGCGGTTC
>DASYVL010000177.1 GCA_035937135.1 Terriglobales bacterium | reverse complement strand
TTCGTGGATCCCAAATCGTTCATCTACCTGCACGGCATGACCCTGGATTACCAGGAAGGATTGATGCAGCAGGGATTCGTCTTCGTGAATCCCAATGCGTCGAAATCCTGCGGCTGCGGGACATCGTTTTCCTGAGCCGCTGGCGGGCTGGATTCGGCACCACGGTCGCTTGACGGCTCCGGAGCCGACGGGCCCGTGGTGAAACTTTCTATGGCAACAGAGACCCAGACACCGGCGGCCGTTTCCTGCTGGGCGTGCCACGCGGCGCTCCCGCAGAACGAGCACTTCTGCGCCGCTTGCGGCAAGGTGCAACCGGCCACGCCGACCGATTTCTTTTCTTTCTTCAGCCTGCCGCGCAAGCTGAATCTCGATGTCGCAGCGCTGGAGCGCGAGTTCTACCGCCTGAGCCGGAAGCTTCATCCCGACGTCTATGCCCGCGCCAGCCAGCAGGAGCAGCAGTGGAGCCTGGAGAAGAGTTCCCAGCTCAACGACGCGTATCGAACGCTGAAGGACCCCATCGAGCGCACCGCATCTCTGTTGAAGCTCGAGGGCGTGCAGCTCGAGGAACAGTCGAAGGCCGCGACCGACCGCGCCCGCCAGACGGGCGAGGAGAAGGAGCAGGTGGTTCCGCCGGAGCTGCTGGAAGAGGTCTTCGAGCTCAACATGCAGCTCGAAGAGGCGCGCGCCGCCAAAAAGATGGGCGAGGACGACTCGGACGTTCGGCGCGAACTAGAAACGCACAAAGAGCACTTCGAGGAAAAGCTCGAGGCGCTCTCCGCCGAGCTTCAAGGCTATTGGAACGACTGGGACCGGGCGTCGAGCGACGCGGAGCGCGCCAAGGCGCGCGATCGCATGGTGGACCTGCTGAACCGCAGGTCGTACATCCGCAATCTTGTAAGGGACGTGAAGGAAGCGATCGGCTAATGGCTGAAAAGCGCGAAATCATCGTCGGCATCGACCTGGGCACCACCAACTCGCTCGTCGCCTACATGGAGGGCGACGCGCCGGTGGTCATCCCGGGCGAGGACGGGGCCAACCTCGTCCCTTCGCTGGTTGCACTCGACGCACGGAACGAGGTCATCATCGGCAATCCCGCGCGCAAGCATCTGATCGAGACTCCCGAGCGCGCCGTCTACTCCGTCAAACGGCTCATGGGCCGAGGCATCGAGGATGTCGAGGACGAGCTCAAGCTCTTCCCTTTTCGCATGGCCGACGGCTTGAAGCCGGGCGAGGTGCTGCGCATCCGCTTGGGCGAGCGCGAGTTCGCGCCGCCAGAGATCTCGGCGCTCATCCTGCGCCAGCTCAAGCGCAACGCCGAGCGCTACTTCGGGGCGCCGGTCACGAAAGCCGTCATCACCGTTCCCGCCTACTTCAACGACGCGCAGCGCCAGGCCACCAAGGACGCCGGGCACATCGCCGGCCTGGATGTCCTGCGCCTGGTGAACGAGCCCACGGCGGCCTCGCTCGCTTACGGCCTCGACAAGAAGAAGGACGGCGTCATCGCGGTCTATGACCTGGGCGGCGGAACCTTCGACGTCTCCATCCTCAAGCTGCACGAGGGCATCTTCGAGGTCATCTCTACCAACGGCGACACGCACCTGGGCGGCGACGACATCGACAACCTGCTCATCACCATCGCGCTCGACGACATCCTGGGCGACCTGAAGCTCGACCTGCGGCGCAACGGCGAGGCGGTGCAGGCCATCCGCAAGGCCGTGATCGACGCCAAGATCGCACTGTCCTCCGCGGAAAAGATCGTCATCGAGGTCGAGCTGCCCGGCGGACACAAATACCAGCGCGCGATCACGCGCGCCCAGTTCGACGCCTTGATCGAGCCCATCACCGCGCGCACCGTCGGCCCCTGCAAGCAGGCGCTGGCGGATGCCAAGCTCACGCCCGCGCAGATTGACGAAGTCGTGCTGGTGGGCGGCTCTACGCGCATCCCCAAAGTTCGCGCGCTGGTGAAGGAACTCTTCCAGCGCGAGCCGCACATCGAACTGAATCCCGACGAAGTAGTAGCGCTGGGCGCGGCGGTGCAGGCCAACATCCTGGCCGGCGGTTCGGCAGCCACTGAGGACATGCTGCTGCTGGACGTGACGCCGCTCTCGCTGGGCATCGAGGCTCTGGGCGGCGTGGTGGCCAAGATTATCCACCGCAACTCCACGGTCCCGGCTTCGGCCGTCGAGCACTTCACCACCGGCGTCGAAGGACAGACCAACGTCGCCATCCACGTTTTGCAGGGCGAGCGCGAGCTGGCGCGCGACTGCCGGTCCCTGGCGCGCTTCGACCTGAAGGGCATCCCGCCCATGCCGGCGGGCCTGCCACGCATCGAGGTGAAGTTCCTCATTGACGCCAACGGCATCCTGCACGTCTCGGCGCGCGAGCAGCGCAGCGGCAAGGAAGCGGAGATCGAAGTGAAGCCCACCTACGGACTGACCGACGAGCAGGTGGAGCAGATGATCCTGGAGTCGTTCGACTACGCCGAAGAAGACTTCCGCCAGCGGCAGCTCATCGAGGCGCGCAACGAGGCGGAGAACATCCTGGGCGCGCTGGAGAAGGGGCGCAGCAACCCGGCATGGCAGCAACTCAAGAACGCCGAGCGCAAACGGATCGGGAAGCTCGAAGGGGAGTTGAAGAAGACGAGCCAGGGCGAGGACTACCGCGCCATCCGCGACGGCATCGAGAAGCTGAACCAGGCGACGCTGCGGCTGGCCGAGCTGATGATGGACTCGGCCGTCTCCTCGGTGCTTAAGGGCAAGACCATGGCACAGATGGCACAGGAGGACCTGGGCGAGGGACCGAGCGCACCCCATCCCATCGCTCCCGCGGAGATCGAATAATCATGGGCGGCAAGAATCCATACATCGAAGAAACCAAGTACACGCCGGCAACCCAGAAGTACAGGGTGAAGTTCGTCCGCGCGGGCCAGCCGGACACCGAAGTGGAGCTCGACCCGGAGAAGGTCCCCTACGGCCACAACGGGCTGCCGGGGTCGGTCCTGGACATCTCCGAGGGCTTCCACCTGGGGCTGGACCACGCCTGCGGAGGCGTGAACGCGTGCTCCACCTGCCACGTCGTCGTGCATGAGGGCCTGGATTCGTGCAACGAGGCCACGGACGCCGAAATGGACGAGCTGGACATGGCGCCCGGCATCACGCCCAAGTCCCGCCTGGGCTGCCAGTGCGTCCCCGACGGCACCAAGGACCTGGTGATCGAGATCCCGGAGTGGAACAAGAACTTCGTGAAGGAACCCGAACACTAGGAAGCAGGAGGCACGATGGATCTGAGCTGGGACAGCACCGAAGACATCGCCATCATGCTGTTGGAGAAGTTTCCCGACCTCGACCCGCTCACCGTGCGCTTCACCGACTTGCACAAGCACGTCATCGGGCTGCCCGGCTTCAGCGCCGACCCCAAGCTCTCCAATGAGGGCAAGCTCGAGGCCATCCAGATGGCCTGGCACGAGGAGTACAAAGAGAACCACGGCTAGCGCAGCGGTCAGCAGTCAGTCGTCCGCATTCAGCCAAGCCGGCAAACCCTTCCCCTGAAATCACCAGTCGGGATACTTCGCCCGGGCGCTCTCGTAGCGGGCCGAGGTCGTCCCGTGCTTCTTGTGGTAGCTGAGGACCTGGCGCTCGACGGGCGTGGGCAGAGATTGCCCCTCACCCACACGCTGGCTGCAGACGGCCTCCACCTCCGAAAGATTCTGGATGCGGTCGCGCGCGAGCGCGACGCGGATGCCTTTGGGGGCGATACATAGGGAGATGTGTTTGCCCTTGCGGCGGGCCGTGTCGGGATCGGCGGAGAAGGTCTTCTCCACCCCCTGGAAATTCCGGTAGCGCACGACGATGGTCTCTGTCCCCATGGGCTGCGGGCGGCTGGCCGGCGCGGCGCTCGCAGGCCGGGCCGCGGCGCTGCGCGGCTGAGCCCCGGAGGCACGCTGCGCTTCCGCCGCCTCTGAATCGAAGTTCTGGCAGGAGATGTTCGGGCACAGGACGCGCCCGCCGCTCTTCTTCGCGCCCGGCGATCCGCAATCCGGGCAGTTGATCTTCCCTGAGAAAAGGTCGAAGAGTCCCATGACTTCCCTC
>DASYVL010000176.1 GCA_035937135.1 Terriglobales bacterium | reverse complement strand
ATGAAAAGCACTCCCTGGGCGCGACCCTGTGGTTCAACGTGGCCCATTACGCGCTGCGCCCCTGGCCCTGGATCCTGACGGCGCTGGTGGCGGTGGTGCTCTATCCCAAACAGAGCGACCCCGAGGTGGGGTACATCCAGGTGATGATCACGCACCTGCCGGCCAGCCTGCGCGGGCTGATGCTGGCGGGATTCGCCGCGGCGTATATGTCCACCATCGGGACGCACATCAACCTGGGGGCTTCGTACCTGATCAACGATTTCTACCGGCGATTCCTCAACCGGGACCGCGACGAGAAGCACTACGTGCGCGCCTCGCGCTGGGCGTCGGTGCTGGTGACGGTGATCGCCGGGGTCGCCACTTACTACATGCAGAGCATCGAGGGCGCGTGGAAGTTCCTGCTCGCCATCGGCGCGGGGGCGGGACTGGTGTTCATCCTGCGCTGGTTCTGGTGGCGCATCAACGCCTGGTCGGAGGTGTCGGCCATGTCGGCGGCGGCGGTGTCGTCGCTGTTCCTGCAATCTTCCTGGGCCGGCGGCGTGGTCGAGCTGCTGCGGGGATTCGACCCGCTGCTGCCGGCCGGCGCACTCGAGGCCAGCAATCCGCACGGCTTCGCTTGGCTGATGACGCTGACCACCGGGTTCACTACCGTCACCTGGATCACTGTAACCTTCCTCACGCCGCCCGAGCCCAAGGAAAAGCTGCGGGAGTTCTTCCTGCGCGTGCGGCCGGCGGCGCTGGGATGGAAGCCCATCCTCAAGCCGGAGGACGAGGCCTCGAAGCAGAGCCTGGGATGGTCGGCGGCCGATTGGGTGGCCGGCTGCGCCCTTGTCTACTGCGCACTCTTCGGCATCGGCCGGCTCATCCTGGGGCCGGTGTGGCTGGGGCTGGGGCTGCTGGCAATCGCGGCCCTGTGCACCTTCTTTCTCTTCTGGGACCTGAACCGGCGCGGATGGGAATCGCTCAGCTCCTGACGGCATAGCATCCGATAGAATCGAAAGCCGTGGACCTCCTCCACCATCCCTGGTTCTTTTGGGTCGCCTTCAACGCCTTCGTCCTGCTGATGCTGGTGCTGGACCTGTTCGTCTTCCACCGCCACGCCCACGTCATCAAGTTTCGCGAGGCCCTGGGCTGGACCGCTTTCTGGATCGCCCTGGCCGCCGGCTTCGCGGTGCTGGTCTATCTCTGGCACGGGCCGGGGAGGACGCTGGAGTTCGTCACCGGCTACGTGATCGAAGAGTCGCTGAGCGTGGACAACCTCTTCGTCTTCCTCCTGATCTTCCGCTACTTCAAAGTGCCGGCCCAATACCAGCACAAGGTGCTGTTCTGGGGGATCTTGGGAGCGCTGGGGATGCGCATCGTCTTCATCGCGGCAGGGGTGACGCTGATCCGCAGGTTCGAGTGGATCATCTACCTCTTCGGCATCTTCCTGATCTACGCCGGGGCCAAGCTCTTCCGCTCCGAGGAGATGGAGATCCATCCCGAGCACAACCCCGTGCTCAAGCTCTTCCGCCGGCGGGTGCGGGTGACCCCGGATTACGTGGAAGGGAATTTCTCCGTGATGCGCGACGGCCTGCGCTACTTCACGCCGCTGGCGGTGGTCCTGCTGGTGGTGGAGACCACGGACGTCGCCTTCGCCACCGACTCCATCCCCGCCGTCCTGGCCATCACCCGCGACCCGTTCATCGTCTATACCTCGAACGTCTTCGCCATCCTGGGGCTGCGCTCCATGTATTTCGCGCTGGCGGGGATGATGGAGATATTCCACTACCTGCACTACGGACTGGCTACCGTCCTCATGTTCGTAGGCGCCAAGATGCTCCTCTCCCACTACTTTCCGATTCCCGTGGGAGCAGCCCTGGCGGTGATCGCGGTGGTGCTGGGGCTTTCGGTGGTGGCTTCGCTCCTGTTCCCAAGGCAGCCGAAGGCGACGGAGCCTGGCGACGAGACGCGCTAGGCGGGCGCGCTCACTCGAAGCGAATGGAATTTCCCTTGAGGATGGAGTGCTTCAGGAACTTCGCATCGTTGTGCTCGGGGAAGTCCAGGCGGTAGTGGGCGCCGCGGCTCTCCTCGCGGGCCAGGGCGGAGCGGGCGATGAGCCGGGCCACGGTATAGAGGTTGCGAGCTTCGCAGGCGACGCGGCTCTTGGGCGCCGGCAGCTTCTCGCTCCACTCGTCCAGTTGGGTGAGGGCGCGGCGGAGCGTCTTGCCTTCGCGCACGATGCCGACGTTCTTCCACATCAAGTCCTGAATCCCGTGGGTCAGGGAGCGGGCAGCGTCTTCCACCTGCTGGCCGTCCTCGAAGGCCGGAGACTTCTTGGCCGCGCTCTTCTTGGCCTTAGCTGCGGCGGGCCGGCGGCGAGCGCCTAGCGACTCGCGCATCGCGGCACCGGCGCGGGCGCCGTACACCAATCCTTCCAGCAGAGAGTTCGAGGCCAGGCGGTTGGCGCCGTGGACGCCGGTGGCCGCCGCCTCGCCCGCGGCATAGAGGCCCGGGAGCCCGCTGCGTCCGTCCAGATCGGTGCGCACCCCACCCATGGAGTAGTGCGCCGCCGGGCGCACCGGCACCAGGTCGGTGGCGATGTCGATGTTGTACTTGAGGCAGGTGGCGTGGATGCGGGGGAAGCGGGCGCGCAGCGCGCGAGCGTCCAGATGGGTCATGTCGAGATAGACCACGGGATCGTCCACCTTCTCTACCTCGAGCTCGTGAGCGATAGCGCGGGCCACCACGTCGCGGGGCGCCAGTTCCGCCATGTCGTGATAGCGGTGCATGAAGCGCGCCAGTTCGGGATTGCGTAGGTAGGCACCCTCGCCGCGCAAAGCTTCCGATAAGAGAAAGCGCGGCGCGTCCGGGACGTAGAGCGCGGTGGGATGGAACTGGACGAACTCCATGTCGCTGACCTCGGCGCCGGCGCGGAAGGCCATGGCCACGCCGTCCCCGGTCGCGACCGTTGGGTTGGTAGTTTCGCGATAGACCTGGCCCAGTCCTCCGGTGGCCAGCAGCACCGCCTGTGCGCGGACCTCGTGGACCTCGCCGTTGCGATCCATGAGCGACACGCCCGTGACCCGTCCGCCGCTCGAGCGCAGGTCCACGGTGAACTCGAATTCGTAGAAGACGATGGACTTCAGGGTGCGCGCCTTGGCATAGAGAGCGCGGCCGATCTCGCGTCCGGTGGAGTCGCCGTGGGCGTGCAGGACGCGCGAGCGCTGGTGCGCGCCCTCGCGGGCGAAGGTAAGCTTGGTGCCCTTGCGGTCGAACTCCGTGCCCCAGGCGATGAGCTCCTGGATGCGCTCCGGGCCCTCCTCCACCAGGATGCGGGCGGCTTCGACGTTGCACAAGCCGTCGCCGGCGTCGAGGGTGTCCTGGAGATGGAGGCTGATCTCGTCCTCATCGCTCAAGGCGACGGCGATGCCGCCCTGGGCGTACTGCGTGTTCGACTCGGTGAGCTCCGTCTTGGCCAGGACCAGCACCCGGCCGGCGGCCGCCAGTTCGATGGCGGCGCGCAGTCCGGCGATGCCCGCGCCGATGACCACGAAATCGGTTTCCGCCGGGGCCGCTTTCATAGGCGAAAAATGGTACCACGCGCTGCGCGGCCGCATGCCCCGCAGCCACATCCACTATGATGTTCGCCGTGAGAAGAATCGCCATTCGCGTGCGGCCGCGGCCCTATGACGTGCTCATCGAGCACGGCCTCCTGGAGCACACCGGCAGACGCCTGGAGTCCCTGCTGGGGCGAAGGGCGCGCTGCTTTGTGGTGACCACGTCCGCGGTGTGGCGGCGCTGGGGCAAGGAGTTGGACGCCTCCCTCAAACGCGCCGGACTGGAGGCGGTGATCTTCGAGATGGGCGATGGCGAGCGCTACAAGACGCTGGCCACGGTGGAGATGCTGGCCGGAAAATTCGTGCATCGAGGCGCCGACCGCCGTTCCGTGGCCCTCGCCTTCGGCGGCGGCGTGGTGGGAGACGTCACCGGCTTCCTGGCGTCCATCTACATGCGCGGCCTGGAGTGCGTGCAGATCCCGACCACGTTCCTGGCGCAGGTGGACGCTTCCATCGGCGGCAAGACAGGCGTGAACCTGCGGGCCGGAAAGAACCTGTTGGGCAGCTTCCATCAGCCGCGCGCGGTTCTGGTGGATCCCGGCGTGCTGGCCACGCTGCCCGAGCGCGAGTACCGCTCCGGGTTGTATGAGGCGCTGAAGTGCGGGGTGATCCGCAGCCCGCGCCTCTTCGAGTTCATGAGGCGGGAACGCAAGCGCATCCTGGAGCGCGAGCCCAAGGCGCTGGAATGGCTGATCGCCGAATGCGTCCAGGTGAAGGCGGATGTGGTGGGCGCGGACGAGCGCGAGCGCGGACTGCGCCGCATCCTCAACTTCGGGCACACCATCGGCCACGCGCTGGAGGCCGAGACCGCCTACCGCCGCTTCCGCCACGGAGAGGCGGTGGCCTGGGGCATGGTGGCCGCCTGCCGCATGGCGGTAGCCCTGAAGAGGCTGGATTCCGAGACGGCGCAACAGATCACGTCGACTGTTTTGGCTTATGGGCCCCTGCCTTCCGTAGAAGTGCGCAGCCGCGCCATCGTGCGCCGCCTGTCGGCGGACAAGAAGACCGTGGATGGGGTGGCGCACTTTGTGCTGCCCCGCGCCGTGGGGCGCGTGGAGATCGCCGCCAATGTGCCGGAGCGCGTGGTGGCGCGGGCGGTGGACGAACTGCGGGCGCTGTCGCGGGCTTAACGTGGGCGAGCCGCTCAAACCCGCAGTCGCAGGCGGCGCGCCCCAGGGCGCAGCGCCCCTGGGAGCCAACGACGAGAAATCCGCGGCGGCGACGGTGCGCGAGATGTTTACCGCCATCGCGCCGCGCTACGACCTGCTCAACGACCTGCTCTCGTTCCGCATCGAACACCGCTGGTGGCGACGCACCGCTCGCGCCTTTACTCCCATCCTGCGGCGGCCGCAGGCGAAGGTGCTGGACCTCTGCTGCGGCACCGGCGAGCTGACGCTCGCCCTACGCCGCCAGGCAGGGAGTCAGCAGCCTTCCATCGTGGGTGCGGACTTCTCACACGCCATGCTCGAGCGCGCTCACCGCAAGTTTTCCGGTAGGAACCTGGCGCCCATCGAGGCCGACGCCCTGCAACTTCCGTTCCCCGATGCGAGCCTGGACCTGGTGGTCTCTGCCTTCGGCTTTCGCAACCTGGCCAACTACGAGACCGGCCTGCGCGAGATGCTTCGCGTTCTGCGGGCGGAG
>DASYVL010000175.1 GCA_035937135.1 Terriglobales bacterium | reverse complement strand
GCACCTGCAGCCGCCCGTCCTCCATTAGAGCCTCGATGGCGATCTCGTCGCCCTCGACGTACGCTTCCACCTGGATGGAATTGCTGGTCTCCTCGCGCAGCACGCCCACTTCGGGGGAGCGCAGCAGGGTGCGGATGCGCTCGAAGGCGCGCACCGCCTCTTCCGGGTCGTCGGCGCGGATGACGCCGCGGCTGCCGGAGAGCGCCAGCGGCTTGAGCACGCAGGGAAAGCCAACTCGATGTTCTCCCGCGGAGAAGATCTTGCGCGGGTCCGCCGTGAGCGGGAAGGGCGAGAAGGCAGGGACGCGCAGGCCGGCATCGCGCAGCCGCTCTCGCGAGCGATACTTGTCGCGGCAGACCTCGGTCGCCTCCGGCGGATGATGCGCCAGCCCCAGCGCCCGGCAGGCGCGCGCGGCGGTGGGAGTGGGCCGGTCGCCCAGGGCGACGATGGCGCTCACCGGCTGGGTGCGCGCGTACTCGACGATGGTCCAGGCCGAGCCCACCGCGTCCTCGAAGTGCAGCGCCAGCGCGCCGTCCTGCCAGGGATCGTCGAGCACATGGCAGCGGTCGCTGCCGAAGGCGACCTCCAGCCCCATGCGCTCCGCCGCCTCCACGAACGCCCGCGTCTGGTATCCCGTGGTCGTGGTCAGCAGGAGGACGCGTTTTTTGGCAGCCTCGCTCACGGTAGTAACGATAGCAGCTTTTCCCGCGGTTCTTTCCCGGCGACGAACCCACGAATACCGCGAACGGAAGGCATTGCACCAAAAACCGGCATTGACCGCATGCCCTCCGCCGCGTAGATTTCTTGCATAGCTGTTCGCGCCAGCCGGAACCACCAGCCAAGCTCAAGATGGGCTCAAGATGGGAAGACCCTCGGGATAGTTGCCCGTGCGCTAAGGGGAAGGAACCAGCCCGGTCAAGGGAAAAAGTACAATATATGGTGTTATCCCCTTGACAGGCCCCATATGCGGGCGTATTGTCCCATCCCACAGCAGGACCGCGGCGGCCGAGGTGACCGCCCGGAAACGCGAACTTGCGGTGGCTATTTACCTCCGATCCGGGGTGCATGCCAGCGGCCGGAGGTGAACCTGACAAGCGGAATCGAGGCTCTTCTGCCTGCGTCTTATAGAAGACGCTTTGGCGGGGCGGTTCTTCTTGTCCTTAACGCAATTTCAACCTGAGCGGAGGAGACGATGGACGGTATCGCGAATTCGTCGCAGGTGAAGTGGTCGAAGTGGTCGGCGTGCGAGTCCAGTTTCAGCCTGCTGCTGGTGCCGCAGCAGCCGGGAGTCTTCGCCCTGGCGGAAGAGGTCGTCCCCGCCGGCGACGGCGTGGCGCAGACCAAGCGCATGCTGGCGATCCTGGAAGTGGGCGCTGCGGACGACCTAGCCCGCTCCCTGAGCCGCCTGTTCGCTGTGGACAGCATCTATCACCAGCGTCTAAGCGCGGCGCGCTGCTACGTGCGCTACGCCGTGATCGCCGAGGCGGGCGAACGGCAGGCGGTAGCCGCCGCGATGCAGCAATGGCTGGCGACGCAGTCGGAGGCCATCGACGTTCCGGCCCCCGCCGCGCCGGCCGCGCACAGCAATCAAGATCTTGCCCCGCGGGACCTGCGGCCAGCGCCGCTCCCCGCCGGCTTCTAGAAGCGAGAAAGAGGAGAACCGAGAGATGGGAACTGCACCGAGGAGACCCCAGATGTCTGATGTGACCCAAAAGAATGAAACTACCCCCAAGACGGCCGCCAAAGTCGAGGCGCAAGCGGCGCCGGAGAAGCGCAAAGCGGCTCCCGGGCTGACCTTCAAGCGATATTTCACCAAGGCGGACGTCTCGCCCTACAGCGAAGTCGAGTGGGAGCGCCGCACCGCGTCCATCTCCGATTCCCAAGGCAACAGCATCTTCGAGCAGCTGGACGTCGAGGTCCCCAAGGACTGGTCCATGACCGCCACCAACATCGTGGCCTCGAAGTATCTGCACGGCAAGCTGGGCGCCCCGGAGCGCGAGAACGGTGTGCGCGCGCTCATCACCCGCGTGGCCGAGACCATCCGCGACTGGGGACAGGCCCAGGGCTACTTCCGCAGCGCCGACGACGGCCAGACCTTCCACGACGAGTTGGTGCACATCCTGGTGCAGCAGAAGGCGGCGTTCAACTCGCCGGTGTGGTTCAACGTGGGCTGCGACCGCATCGAGCCCAACTCCGACGCCCAGAACTGGCACTGGAGCCCGCAGCTCGCCCGCGTCGAGTTCGGCCGCACCGGCTACCGCTACCCGCAGTGCTCCGCCTGCTTCATCAACTCCATCAAGGATTCGCTCGACTCCATCCTCACCCTGGCCAAGACCGAGGGCATGCTCTTCAAGTGGGGTTCGGGGACGGGAACGAACCTCTCCCCGCTGCGCTCTTCCATCGAAGGACTCTCGGGCGGAGGCATCGCCTCGGGGCCGCTCAGCTTCATGAAGGGCTTCGACGCCTTTGCCGGCGTCATCAAGTCCGGCGGCAAGACCCGCCGGGCCGCCAAGATGGTGATCCTCAACGTGGACCACCCGGACATCGTGGACTTCATCGAGTGCAAGGCCCGCGAAGAGGCCAAGGCCTGGACTCTGGTGCAATCCGGGTACGACGGCTCCTCCCCCGACTCCGAAGCCTATTCTTCCATCTTCTTCCAGAACGCCAACAACTCCGTCCGCGTGACCGACGAGTTCATGCAGGCGGTGGAGGGCGACGCCGATTTCTCCACCCGCTCCGTGCTGCATCCCGACCGCGCCGTCAACACCTACAAGGCCCGCGACCTGATGCGCAAGATCGCGCAAGCCACCTGGCAGTGCGGTGATCCCGGCATGCAGTACGACACCACCGTCAACCGCTGGCACACCTCCAAGAACACGGACCGCATCAACGCTTCGAACCCCTGCTCGGAATACATGTTCCTGGACGACTCGGCCTGCAACCTGGCCTCGCTCAACCTGCTGAAGTTCGCGCCCAACGGGACCTTCGACGTCGCCGCCTACCGCTACGCCGTGGACATCCTGATCACGGCGCAGGAGATCCTGGTGGACAACGCCAGTTATCCCACCGAATCCATCGCGCGCAACTCGCACGACTACCGGCCGCTGGGCCTGGGCTACGCCAACCTGGGCGCGCTGCTGATGGCCGCCGGGCTGCCCTACGACTCCGATGCCGGACGCGACTACGCCGCCTGCGTCACCGCCATCATGTGCGGCGAGAGCTATCTGCAATCGGCGCGCATCGCCGAACTCTGCCCGCCCATCGAGCCCGCCACCGAACTCACCGCCGCCAAGCGCTCCGAGCTGGGCAAGGACGGGGGCGCCGCCTGCCCCGGCTTCTACGTCAACCGCGAGCCGTTTCTGGACGTCATCCGCATGCACCGCGCCTCGGTCAACAGAATTGACCACGCCCACGTGCCCGCCGGGGTCTACGAAGCCTCCCGGCAGTGCTGGGACGACGCCCTCGCCCACGGCGAGAAGCACGGCTACCGCAACTCCCAGGTCACGGTGCTCGCGCCCACCGGCACCATCGGCTTCATGATGGACTGCGACACTACCGGCATCGAGCCCGACCTGGCGCTGGTGAAGTACAAGAAGCTGGTGGGCGGCGGCATGATCAAGATCGTGAACAACACCGTGCCCTCGGCCCTGTTCAAGCTGGGCTACACCAGCGACCAGGCGAGCGCCATCGTCAGCTTCATTGACGCCACCGGAACCATCGAGGGCGCGCCCCACGTCAAGGCCGAGCACTTGCCCGTCTTCGACTGCTCGTTCAAGCCCGCCAAGGGCACGCGCTCCATCCACTACCTGGGCCACCTGCGCATGATGGCCGCAACGCAGCCCTTCATCTCCGGCGCCATTTCGAAGACCGTGAACCTGCCGGAGAATGCGACGGTTGAGGACATCTCCGAGGCATACATCGAAGCCTGGAAGCAGGGCATCAAGGCCGTGGCCGTCTACCGTGACGGCTGCAAGAAGTCGCAGCCACTCTCCGCCGCCGGCACCGCGACGGCGAAATCCTCCAGCACGGACCGTGTGGCACGGCCGTCCCCGGCTGCGCTGGAGCAGAACCTGGACGCTCCGCCCCGCGCCATCCGCCACAAGCTGGCGGACGAGCGCCTCTCCGTCACCCACAAGTTCAACGTGGGCGGCCACGACGGCTACATCACCGTCGGGCTCTACAAGAACGGCGAGCCCGGCGAGCTCTTCATCACCATGGCCAAGGAAGGTTCCACCGTCAGTGGCCTGGTGGATAGCTTCGCCTGCGCCGCCTCCCTCGCCCTGCAGCACGGCGTCCCCCTGAAGCTGCTGTGCGAGAAGTTCTCGCACACCCGCTTCGAGCCCTCCGGCTGGAGCACCAATCCCGATATCGGCCACGCCAAGTCCATCATGGACTACATCTTCCGCTGGCTGCACCTGCGCTTCCTCACCGGACAGCAGCAGTCGCTCTTTGAAGGACTGCGTCCCGTCACGCCTTCCATGCTGCCGGAAAATGGCGGCTCTGCCTTGCCAGCTGCGGAAACTCGGAAGTTGGATCTGGAAACCACCAGCTCTTCCGTCCACGCCAGCGATCGCCTGAAAGA
>DASYVL010000174.1 GCA_035937135.1 Terriglobales bacterium | reverse complement strand
CACGGTCAACGGGACGGGCAGCCTGGTGATGCGCGCCGAGCGCGTGGGCGCGGAGACTTTGCTGGCGCAGATCGTGCGCATGGTGTCGGAGGCGCAGCGCAGCCGCGCTCCCATCCAGCGCCTGGCGGATACGGTTTCGGGATATTTCGTCCCCGTCGTGGTGCTGACCGCCATTGTCACCTTTGCGGTGTGGGCGCTCTACGGTCCGGAGCCACGCATGGCCTACGCCCTGCTCAGCGCCGTGGCTGTGCTCATCATCGCCTGCCCCTGCGCCCTGGGCCTGGCCACGCCGATGGCCATCATGGTGGGGACGGGACGCGGCGCGACTGCCGGCGTGCTCATCAAGAACGCCGAGGCGCTCGAGATCATGGAAAAAGTGGACACGCTGGTGGTGGACAAGACCGGCACGCTCACCGAAGGCAAGCCGCGGCTGGTCTCTGTTGTGGCGCTTCCGCCGCTGAGCGAAGCGGAGTTGCTGCGGTTGGCCGGGAGCCTGGAGCGCGCCAGCGAGCATCCGCTGGCCGCAGCGATTGTGGCAGGCGCGAAGGAGAAGGGCGCCGAGCTCACCGACGGCACAGAGTTCAGCTGCATCCCGGGAAAGGGAGTGACGGGAAAAGTGGCCGACAGGGGCGTGGCGGTGGGGAGCGCGGCATTGTTCGCTGAGTTGAAAATCGACGCCGGAGAGTTGCCTGCTAAGGCCGAGACCCTGCGCCGCGAGGGCCAGACGGTAGTTCTGGTGGCCGTTGACGGGAAGCCCGCCGGGTTGCTGGGCGTGGCCGATCCCATCAAGGCCACGACGCCGGAGGCGCTGCGCATCCTGAAGGAGAGTGGCGTTCGCGTGGTCATGCTGACCGGCGACAGCCGCACCACGGCGGAGGCGGTGGCGCGCAAACTGGGCGTGGACGACTTCGAAGCCGAGGTCCTGCCGCAGCGCAAAGCAGAGGTGGTGAAGCGGCTGCAGGCTGAGGGCCGCGTGGTGGCCATGGCGGGCGACGGCATCAACGACGCTCCGGCGCTGGCTCAGGCGCAGGTGGGAATCGCCATGGGGACAGGGACGGACGTGGCCATCGAGAGCGCAGGGGTGACGCTAGTGAAGGGTGACCTGCGGGGCGTGGCGCGGGCGCGCACGCTCAGCCGCTCCACCATGCGCAACATACGGCAGAACCTGTTCTTCGCCTTCGTCTATAACCTGCTGGGAGTGCCGCTGGCCGCGGGAATCCTCTACCCGTTCTTCGGGCACAGGGCGCTGCTCAGTCCCATGATCGCCAGCGCGGCCATGAGCTTCAGTTCGGTCTCGGTGATCGCGAATTCGCTGCGACTGAGGAAGACGCCTCTGTAAATCCCGTACGGATCCGGGGGAGATATTCGAGGACACTCGGCTGGGTCCAATCAATCGGGCCGACGTACTTGCGGCGGACCACGCCGCTCGCGTCGATGATGTAGCTCTCGGGATATTTCACCGTCCCGTACATCAGGCTGCTCTTCTTACTGGGATCGCGGACGGTGAGCAGGTCTACCTTGTGCTCGACCAGGAATTGGCGGTAGGCCTCCTCGTCCTCGTCCACGCTGACGGCGAATACGGTGACCTTGTCCCGCATCCGCGCCTGCATGGCGACCAGCGAGGGCAGCTCGTCCACGCAAGGCGGGCACCAGGTGGCCCAGAAGTTCAGCACCACGACTTTGCCGCGCAGGTCTTTTAACGCCACCGTGCGGCCGGAGTCCTGGACGGAGAAGTCGGGCGCGGGGCGGTCCACCAGCGGCGGCCGCGGGGTGCGGTCGCAGGCGGCGAGCAGGAACACCAGCAGGAGCCAAACGGAAGAGCGTCGCACATCCGTATAATAAACGTTTGGCCCGATGATGCCATCGAACACAAGCGGCGCGGGGCAAGGAAACGGCGGGGCGCCCGCCGTCTCCGTGATCGTGCCTGCGCGCAACGAGGAGCAGTCTTTGGGCCGCTGCCTGGAGTCGCTGGTGGCACAACAGGGTGTGACGTTTGAGATTCTGGTGGTGGACGACGGCTCGACCGACCGCACGCGGGCGATTGCTGAGTCGTTCGCACCGGTGCAGGTGATGGACGCCGGGCCGCTGCCCCAGGGCTGGACCGGAAAGAATCATGCCGTATGGCAGGGAGCGCAGCGCGCCCGGGGGAGGTGGCTGCTGTTCACGGATGCCGACACCGTGCACGAACCCGGCTCGCTGGCCGCCGCCGCCGCGGAGGCGGAACGCTACGGCGCGGCTCTGCTCTCCTATTCTCCGCGGCAGGAGGTTGAGGGCTTCTGGGAGCGGGCGCTGATGCCGGTGATCTTTGCGGAGCTGGCGAGAGCATATCCGCCCTCGCTGGTCTGCGACCCGCAGTCGCCGGTGGCGGCCGCGAACGGGCAGTATTTGATGATTTCGCGCGAGGCCTACGACGCCATCGGGGGGCATCGCACCGTGGCCGGCTCGCTCTTGGAGGACGTCGCACTCGCCCGCCGGGTGAAGCAGTCCGGACGCGCCCTGCGCTTCCGCTATGGTGGAGAGGCGGTGCGGACCCGCATGTACCGCGACTTCGCGCAAATGTGGGAAGGGTGGACCAAGAATCTGGCGCTGCTCTTCCCGCACCCCATTCGGTTGGCGGTGTTGCGCTCGCTGGAGTTCCTGATCATTACCGGCGCCGGCGTCATGGCGTTCGGAACGTTTCTATTCGACTTCGGGGGTGCGATGCTGGCGCTTCTGGTGCTGGCCATCTCATGGATTGCGTTCCTGGGGCGCATCCGCCGGGCGCATTTTGGCGCGAGGGAGAACGACCTGGCCGTTTTCGGGCTGCCGCTCTTTGCCGCTTTGCTGCTGCGCTCCGCGCGGCATTATCGGATCCGGGGAAGGGTGGAATGGAAGGGAAGAGCCTATCCTCAGGCCGGCCCCGAAGAGGCGAATGCGATGCCAGCCGCGGAGGCGCACCCGATGGAGACGATTCGGTGAGCAAGAAAGCCAAAGCCGCCCCGAACGGAGTGGTCTACCTGACCCGCAAGGCGGAGTTCTCCGCGTCGCACTACTATCACAACCCTGAGCTCTCCGCGGAGGAGAATCGCAGGCTCTTCGGAAAGTGCAACAATCCCCTGGGGCATGGGCACAACTACCTGCTGGAAGTGACGGTGAAGGGCAAGGTGAACGCGCGCTCGGGCTTCGTCCTCGACCTGAAGGAGCTGAAGGAGATCCTGAACCGCGAGGTGTTGGAGGCGATGGATCACCGCTTCCTCAACAAGGAAGTCCCGGAATTCCGGGAGCAGATTCCCACGACCGAGAACCTGGCCATCGCCATCTGGAACCGGCTGGCGCCGCGGCTCAAGCGCGCCGAGCTCGACCGGGTGCGAGTGTACGAGAGTCCCGACCTGTTCGTGGACTACTACGGAGAGCAATGAAAGCCCACCTGACGCGACGGTACTGGTTCCCGGCGTCGCACCGCTTGCACAGCGAGCGCATGTCGGCGGCGGAGAACCGGCGCACCTACGGCAAATGCAACAACCCGCACGGACACGGGCACAACTACACGCTCGAGGTCACGGTGGCCGGGAGGGTGGAGCCCAGGACGGGCATGGTCTGCGACATCGTGGACCTCGACGGCTTCGTCGCGCGCGAGATCCTGGAGCCCTTTGGCTACTCTAACCTCAACCGGCTGGAACCCTTCCGGGAGAAGGTGCCGACTACCGAGAACCTGTGCATCGAGATCTTTAACCGCCTGGAGCAGGGCTTCCGCACGGCGCGCGTCGAGAAGGTGCGCCTGGAGGAGACCATGCTCAACGCCTTTGAGTACGCCGGAGCGAACGACATTCGAAGCCATAGAAGGGAAGAGCGATGACATCCGTGAAGAAGACTGAAGACCCCGTCACCCTGAAACAAGCCGAGACGCAGGAGCTGCTCCATGAGCTGTTGGTGCGGCTGGGCGAAGACCCGGGGCGCGAGGGCTTGGTGCGGACGCCGGCGCGCATGGAGCGCGCGCTGCAGTACCTGACCCGGGGCTACAACGAGGACCCGGAGAAGACGCTGAAGGACGCGCTCTTCTCGGTGAGCTACGACGAGATGGTCATCGTGAAGGACATCGAGATGTTCAGCCTGTGCGAGCATCACATCCTGCCCTTCTTCGGCAAGGTGCACGTGGCCTACATCCCCAACGGGAAGGTGATCGGGCTGAGTAAGATCCCGCGGCTGGTGGACATCTTCGCCCGCCGCCTGCAGGTGCAGGAGCGGCTGACGACCCAGATCGCCGAATCCATCCAGCATGCCATCCAGCCCCAGGGCGTGGGCGTGGTCATCGAGTCTCGGCACCTGTGCATGATGATGCGGGGAGTGGAGAAGCAGCACTCGTCCGCCGTGACCTCAGCCATGCTCGGCGTATTCCGCGAGCGCCAGGAGACACGCGAGGAGTTTCTCTCGCTCATCCGCACACGAACGGCGAACGGGATCTGATGAAGAAGCGCCCGCAGGCCGCCCGGCAGGGAAGACCCATTTCGTCCGCCGGCGAAGCGCTGTAGGCGCTCGCACAGCCATCTAGTAGAATCGGCCCAACTCCCGGGCAACTGAAGAACCCTCTCATGCGGAAATCCGACAGCGCCGGC
The DNA here is from genome assembly GCA_035937135.1 of Terriglobales bacterium. Taxonomy (NCBI): domain Bacteria; kingdom Pseudomonadati; phylum Acidobacteriota; class Terriglobia; order Terriglobales; species Terriglobales bacterium. The sequence goes on along the minus strand of DASYVL010000174.1, from coordinate 2,470 downwards.
GACTACAAGGCGGTCAAGCGCACCTCCCAGATCATCTACGGGGAGCGGCAGCACCTGGGGGCTGTGCTGCAGTCGCTGGAGAAGTTCAAGCACGACCCCGCCAAGACCAAGCAGGAGAGGGAACAACTTCAGGCGATGATCGCGGAGCGCACGGCGGAGCTCAACCACTTTCATTCCAAGTGGGACAAGCACGTGCAGCGGGCCCGCGACCGCAACCTTTCGGCTGACGAGCTGGCGAAGATGGCGCGCGAGGCCTCGGCCGACGACTACCTGCTGTTGCGCAACCTCGCCGAGAACCCCAATACGCCGTCGTCAGTGCTGGTGCTGCTGGCCCGGCACTCCTATGACGCGGTCAAGGAGAACGTCGCCCGGCATCCCAACGCCGATGCCAAGACCCTGAAGATGCTGGCGGCCGATCCGGCACGCCCGCTCTGGCTACTGGTGGCCTGCAACGCCTCAGCGCCCGAGGAACTGCGCACCAGCCTGCGCCGGCGCATGGAGCAAATGGAAGAGGCGGGGAAGTAGGCGCCCGAGCCTACCAGTCCGGGTAGCGATAACGCTGCGGCTGCTTGGGCAAGAGCTTGATGAGGGCGACGCCCGCCAGGAATCCGCCCACGTGGGACCAGAAGGCGATGCCGCCCGAGCTTTGGCCGGCCGAGGAGATGCTGGTGGCGGCGCCGCTCAGGAACTGCACCAGGAACCAGTACCCCAGAACCACCCACGCCGGCAGCCAGGTGAAGAACACAAAAAGGAAGGGAACCAGGGTCAGCACCCGCGCCGATGGGTAGAGGAGGAAATATGCTCCCATCACGCCGGCGATGGCCCCGCTGGCGCCAACCGTGGGCACGTCCGAGCCGGGATTGACCAGGGTATGCACGCCGTTGGCGGCGATCCCGGTGACCAGGTAGAACAGGAGGTAGCGGAAGGGACCGAGGTAGTCTTCGATGTTGTCGCCGAAGATCCAGAGGGCCCACATGTTGGCGATGATGTGCAGCCAGGAGGCGTGCAGGAACATGGAAGTGAATATGGGCAGGAGCGCGACTTCGGCGGTGATGCCAGGCTGGCCGTGCAGCAACCCGTTCACGTGCGCGGGAACGACGCCGAACTGAAAGAAGAACTCCAAGCGCGCCGACGGTTCGAGCAGCAGTTCGAAGAGAAAAACCACAGCATTGAGGGCAATCAGGAAATAGGTGACGTAGGGAGTAGAGAAACGCGGCGCGTCGTCGCGAAGGGGAATCATATGCTGGGCCGATTGCGGGAGCGGAACCGGGTGAGCCTCTCCAAAATAACACAGAGCGGAAGCCGATGAACGGAGTCCTGGTGATGGACAAACCGGCGGGCCTGACCTCGCACGACGTGGTGCAGCGCGTGCGCCGCCTGATGAACGAGCGCGCCGTGGGACACCTGGGCACGCTCGACCCCATGGCCACCGGAGTCCTGCCGATGGTGCTGGGGCGCATGACCCGGCTGGCGCAGTTCTACGTGGGCTGCCAGAAGAGCTATGAAGGCGAGATCCGCTTCGGCTTCGCCACCGATACCTACGACGCCGAGGGAGATGCCACAGGGCCGGCAGTGCCGGTCGAGTTCTCCCTGGAGCAGCTGCGGGCCACGGCAGGGCAGTTCCAGGGACGGATCGAACAGATGCCGCCGCCGTTCTCGGCCAAGAAGATCCAGGGTGTGCCGGCCTACAAGCTGGCCCGCAAGAAGCAAGAGGTCGCGCTCAAGGCGGTGACGGTCGAGGTGCTGGAGTTCGAGATCCTGGGGCTGGAGGGGGAGCGGGCGCCATTCCGGGCACGAGTGGCCTCAGGGACGTACCTGCGGTCCATCGCCCACGACCTGGGCAAGGCGATGGGGACGGGCGGCCACCTGGCCAGCCTTCGGAGGACGGCAGTGGCGGAGTTCGCCCTGGCAGATGCCAGGACGCTAGAAGAGGTAGAGGCGGCGGTTAAGAGCGGGACGGCGGGGGAGGTCATGGTCCACCCGCGGCGTCTGCTGCCGGCCCTGCCGGCGGTCACGGCGCCGGAGGAGAGCCTGGGGAAGGTCTGCAGCGGGACCGCAGTCAACCTGCCGGAGATGTCCGGCGCCAGGCAGGTGAAGGTCTTTCGAGGGCAGGGGGAGCTGGTGGCCATAGCCACCCGGGTAGCAGGGACGTTGTTCCATCCGCGGGTGGTGCTGGGGGTGGACCCAGGCCCAGCGTCGAGGACTACTAACGTCCGATAACAGATATTATGTTAACTATATAATCTGCCTGTGGCCGCGGCATCGCCCTGCGCGCTGAGCTATAGAGCTATAGAAGAAATGAGGCCAGTTCTGCCCGGAACTGCGCCAGCTCCTCTACCCTCTCCGGAGTAGCCTCCAGGGTCTCGCCCTTGGCCTGGAATACCTGCCGGGCGCCCTTCGTAACCAGGACTCCCATGACCTCCCCCATCCGCCAGCCGGGGGTGCCAATCATCTTCAGCCCCTCCGGGGT
>DASYVL010000173.1 GCA_035937135.1 Terriglobales bacterium | reverse complement strand
ATCTGCGCTTTCCCGTCGGTGACCTTCGTCATCTGGACTTCTCTCCGCCGGACGTGGAAAAGTTTCCCTGCCTACGCCTGGCCTATGAGGCGGCGCAAGCGGGCGGGGCGAAGACGGTGGCCCTGAACGCCGCCGACGAGGTGGCGGTGGCGGGGTTTCTGGACGGCGACATCCGCTTCTCGGAGATTGCGCGTAGTATAGAAGAGGTGCTCGGCCGGACGCCGGAGCAGCATCCGGCCACCATCGCCGAGGTGCTAGCCGCGGACGCCGAGGCCCGGCGTCTGGCCGCCGAGCGGATTCAAAGCCTCGTGGGCAAGAAGTCTGGAAGCCTTCGCCCGGCGTTGGCATCTCATAAGTAGCGCATATGCAGGATTTCCTTATCACTATCGTTTCGGTGGGCTTCGTGCTCGGGATCATGATCCTGGTGCACGAATTCGGCCACTACGCCGTGGCCAAGCTGCTGGGGGTGCGGGTGGAGGTGTTTTCCATCGGCTTCGGCAAGCGGCTTTGGGGATTCCGCCGGGGCGACACTGACTACCGCATCAGCGTGCTGCCGCTGGGCGGCTACGTGCGCATGGCGGGCGAGAGCCCGCTGGAGTCGCGCACCGGCGATCCCGGCGAGTTCATGTCGCACCCGCGCTGGCACCGCTTCCTCATCGTCACTGCCGGGCCGGCCATGAACCTGCTGCTGGCCGTCGGCTTGCTCACTGCCGTCTACATGGTGCGCTACGAGTACCTAGCCTTCCTGGATGACAAACCGCCGGTGGTGGGTTGGGTGGGGAAGGATTCGGCTGCAGCCAAGGCCGGCGTCCGCCCGGGCGACCGCATCACCCGCATCGAGAACGTCCAGCACCCCGGATGGGACGACCTGCTCTTGAAAGTCAGCTTGAGCCCTTCGCAACCGGTCGAACTGGCCGTGCAGCGCGGCGGCGAGACCCTGAACCTCAGCATGATCCCGGCGACGGTAGGGCCCAGCCACATCGGCGACGCCGGATGGATCCCCGAGGAGCCCATCCAGGTGGGCCGCATCGAGTCCGGCATGCCCGCCGACCGCGCGGGCATCAAGGCCGGTGACCAGATCGTCGCCCTCAACGGCACCTCGGTGCACGAGTTGCCGGCGGAGGGCAACCCGAGATTCATGATCGAAGTCCTCATTTATTACATGCAGCAGAACAAGGAGAAGCCGCTGGAGATCGCGGTGCTGCGCGGCGGCCAGGAGATGAAGTTCAACGTCACGCCGGTGATGTCGGACCTGGACGGCTCCAAGCGCTACCGCATCGGCTTCGCCGCGCCCAGCCTCACCCACGTGAACCAGCTGCCGCCGGTCCAGGCCTTCGTCAAGTCCATCGAGGACAACCGGCGCTACACCCTGCTGATCGTCGAGCTGGTGCAGAAGATGGTGCAGCGCAAGGTCTCCTTCAAGCAGATCGAGGGGCCCATCAGCATCGCGCGCGCCTCCGGCGACGCCGCCCGCCAGCGCGGCTGGACTCCGCTGCTCCAGCTGATGGCCGCCATCAGCCTGAACCTCGGCATCCTGAACCTGTTCCCCATCCCGATTCTGGACGGCGGCGTGCTGCTGCTGCTGATGATCGAGGGCACGCTACGCCGCGACATCAGTATCCGCATCAAGGAGCGCATCTACCAGGCGGCGTTCGTCTTCCTCGTCCTGTTCGCCGTCATGGTCATCTACAACGACCTGGGCAAGCTGCCCGTCTTGAGCCGCTACCTGCCGTAGGTGCATTGAGCCATTGATTCATTGAGCCATTAGATTCAATCGAGAATCCCCCGGAGTGCCAAGACAAACGAGAGGGCAGAGCTCGGTAGGTCAGGGCTTCAGCCCTGACTCGCGCAGCGACCGTGCCGTAAAGGCTTGTTTCAAGAGCGGGGCTTTAGCCCCTGAGGGACGCGGTTTCCGCGTGTTAAACTAGAACTTCCGCATGGCAAACATTCAGCGCAGAAGAACCGTCACGGCCTTAGTGGGAGGAGTGCCTGTGGGCTCGGGCGCACCGGTGGTGGTGCAGTCCATGACCAACACCGACACCGCCGACGTCCCCGGAACCATCGCCCAGGTGGCGGCGCTGGCCCGCGCGGGCTCGGAGCTGGTGCGCGTCACCGTCAACAATGACGCGGCCGCGGCCGCCCTCCCGGCCATCGTCGAAGGCCTGGAAAAGCAGGGCGTGAGCGTGCCCATCATCGGCGACTTCCACTACAACGGACACCTGCTGCTCAAGAAGTACCCGGGCTGCGCCCGCGCCCTGGCCAAGTACCGCATCAACCCGGGGAACGTTTCCATCGGCAAGAAGGACGACGAGAACTTCCGCACCATGATCGAAGTGGCGGCCGAGAACAAGAAGCCGGTACGCATCGGAGTGAACTGGGGCTCGCTCGACCAGCAACTGCTCACCCGGATGATGGACGAGAACGCCGCCCTCGCCGAACCGAAAGACGCGCGCGAGGTCACCATGGAAGCCATGGTCGAGAGCGCGCTGCGCTCGGCGCGCCTGGCCGAGCAGGACGGTCTGGGCCACGACCAGATCATCCTGAGCGCCAAGGTCAGCGGCGTGCAGGACTTGATCGATGTCTATCGCGCCCTGGCCGCGCGCTGCGATTATCCCCTGCACCTCGGGTTGACCGAAGCCGGCATGGGAGCGAAAGGGATCGTCAGCAGCACCGCGGCGCTGGGCGTGCTCTTGCAGGAGGGCATCGGCGACACCATCCGCGTTTCGCTCACTCCGGCGCCCGGCGGCGATCGCAGCGAGGAAGTCCGGGTGGCGCAGCAGATCCTGCAGTCGCTGGGAATGCGCAGCTTCACCCCGCAGGTCACCGCGTGTCCTGGCTGCGGACGCACGACCAGCACCTTCTTCCAGGAGATGGCGGAGCAGATCCAGTCCTACCTGCGCGAGCAGATGCCGCTATGGAAAGAGCGCTACGCGGGAGTTGAGGAGATGAAGGTTGCGGTGATGGGATGCGTGGTGAACGGGCCGGGCGAGTCCAAGCATTCCAACATCGGCATCTCGCTGCCCGGGACGTTTGAGGAGCCCAAAGCGCCGGTCTTCGTGGACGGCCGCCTCATGACCACGCTCAAGGGCGACCGCATCGTGGCGGAGTTCATCCAGATCCTGGACAACTACGTGGAATCCCACTACGGCGCCAAGACAAAAGAAGTAGCGCGCGTCTAGGCCGCCGCTACCAGCGCCACCGCCACTCCCAGCCACACGCAGAAGACCACAACGTTCAGCGTCAGCCGGAATGCGGTGTTGTCCAGCAACACATTGTATTTGCCTTCCATCGCATCCTCCTTTTCCCTATAGACGCGGCTGCCGAAGAAAGGTAACGGTCCGCGCGCCGCAGTGAGCAATACGGGAAGGGCCGGACAAAAGTTCCGGCTTATGACTCGAGGATCGTTTCCAGCACCGGATAGCGCTCGACCAGCGTCTCCGGCGCCGCGACCGGCTGGCCGGTGAGCGCGTGCTTGAGTTGCAGGGCGTTGACCGCGGCCTGGCCCTCAAAGTGGTTGTTGGTGATGACGAACGTGACCTCGGTCTTCGCGGCCACGTCTTCGATGCGCTTCTGCCAGCCGGCGAGTTCTTTTTCCGTGTAGAGGTAGTTGTAGCGGTCGTTGCGGCTGTCAGAGTCGAACCACTGGTCGTAGTTGCGCCCATGCAGGCGGACGTAGCCGATCTTGGAGGTGGCGTGACCGGTGGGCGCGAGCGAGCGCCCCAGCAGCGGCTGGTCGATGTTGCAGAAGGCCACGCCCTTCTCCACGAAGTAGCGCAGGATGCCTTCGTTGTTCCAGCTGGCGTGCCGCACCTCCACCACCTGGGGATAGTCGGTGAAGCGCTCCAGCAGCGCTTCCAGGTAGGCGCGGTTCTCGTTGGTGTTGCGGAAGGAGACCGGGAACTGGATGAGCAGCGCGCCCAGGCGTCCTTCGCCGGCGATGGCGTCCAGTCCCTGCTTGGCCAGGACTTCATCTTCGGGGTTGGGCAGCAGCGTGGCCGCCGAGGTGGGCTCGATCACCGCGTTGGGGGAGTGGGTGAACACGCGGTTCAGCTTGGCGGTGAAGCGGAAGCGCGGGTTCACCGCCGCCACCTTGCGGCACCACAGCTTTCCCACCTCCGGCTTGATGTGCCCGTAGAACGACGAGTTGATCTCGATGACGTCGAAGTAATGCGCCAGGTACGCCGCCGGATGCTCCGTCTTCTTCATCCCCGGGGGATAGACGATTCCCTCCCAGTCCTTGTAGGACCAGCCGGCGGTGCCGACCAGGATCTGCGCGCTCATCTCTGGAGAAAGTAGAACACAACTAGAGCCCAACCTCGATGCGCGATCGCGGGTCGAGATAATCCCGCAGCCCGTCGCCGATGAAGTTGAAGGCCAGCACGGTGAGCATGATGGCGGCGGCAGGAAACAACACCAGGTGGGGCGCGTCGAACAGGTGGGCGCGGCCGTCGTTGAGCATGGAGCCCCAGCTCACCGTCGGCGGCGGCACGCCCAGACCCAGGAAACTCATAGTGGCCTCGGCCAGCACCGCGCCCGCCATGCCGATAGCCGCCTGCACAATCACCGGCTGGATGATGTTGGGCAGGATGTGGCGGGTGATTATCCGCCAGTCGCTGGCGCCCAGGGCGCGGGCCGCTTCCACGAACTCGCGCTCGCGGGTGGCCAGCACCTGCGCCCGCACCAGCCGGGCATAGCCCACCCACCCGCCGATAGAGAGCGCCAGGATGAGGTTGAACAGCCCCGGTCCCAGGAAGGCCACGAAGGCGATGGCCAGCAGGAATCCGGGAAAGGCAAGGAAAGCATTCATGATGATGACGGTGAAGAAGCGGTCGAGCAGGCCGCCGTAGTATCCGGCGAGCGAGCCGAAGATGAGGCCGAGGAAGAGCGAGGCCGCGACCACGCTGCCTCCGACCAGCAGCGAGATGCGCGCGCCGTAGAGCAGGCGGGAGAGGATGTCGCGGCCGAGCTCGTCCGTCCCCAGCCAGTGCGCGGACGAGGGCGCGGCCAGCCGCGCCGGCAGCTCGATGAACGCCGGGTCATGGGGCGCGATCCAGGGCGCCAGCAGCGCGCACAGAACGAACGCAATCACCAGCGCGAGGCCGGAGGTGGCCAGCGGATTGGAGCGCAATTGCTTCACTGCCGGATCCTCGGATTCACCAGCGAATAGGTGAGGTCGGTGAGAAAGTTGACGGCCACGTAGGTGAGCCCGATGGCCAGGATGCAGCCCTCCACCAGGTAGTAGTCGCGGTTGCCGATGGCCTGCAGGGTCAGCCGTCCGATCCCCGGCCAGGAAAAGATGGTCTCGGTGACGATGGCACCGGCCAGCAGCGCGCCAAATTGCAGTCCCACCACGGTCAGCACCGGGATGAGCGCGTTGCGCAGCGCGTGGCGATATACGACGGCGCGCTCCGAAAGTCCTTTGGCGCGCGCGGTGCGGATGTAGTCCTGACCCAGCTCCTCCAGCATGGCCGTGCGCACCATGCGGGTGAGGATGGCGGCCAGCGCGCCGCCCATGGTGATGGCCGGCAGTACCAAATGTGCCCAAGTCCCGGAACCGGAGACGGGGAGCAGCCCGAGATAGATGGCGAAGAACAGGATCAGCACCGGCCCCAAAGCAAAGTTGGGGAACGAGAGCCCAAGCAGGCTGAGGAAGCCGAGCAGGCGGTCGTCCCAGCGGTTGCGCCGCCGCGCCGAGCGCACTCCGGCGGGGATGGAGACAGCCAATGCCACGGCCAGCGCCGCCAGCGTCAGAGCGATTGTCGCCGGGTAGCGCTGCGCGATCAGCGTCCGCACCGGCTGGTCCAGCCGCAGCGAGCGTCCCAGGTCGCCGTGCAGCACTCCCTTCCAGTAGTTCACGTACTGCTGCCCCAAGGGGACGTCGAGGCCGTAGGCGTGGCGGGCCGCTTGCACGTCGGCACTGGCGGCGCCCTCGCCCAGCATCTGCTGCACCGGGTCCCCGGGGACCAGGTGGATCATCAGGAAGACGACCGAAACCACCAGCCACACCGCGGGCAGCGTGTACAGCAACCGGGTTATGAGGTAGCGCAGCACAGGCAGGACTTCTTCAGGCCCCGGCTTCTCAATGACTCAATGACCAAATGACTCAATGACTCAATCGCTTTCAACCCCCCGCGCGCTCCAACGGCTTGCTGGGTGCCGACTTCGGCACCGCCGGCTCCACCTTGACTTGGGCGATGCGCAGGCCGTCCATCTTGAGGACGGTGAAGCGTCGGCCGTCGTATTCGAGCATTTCCCCGCCCCGGGGAATGCGTTCCAGCTTGGCCAGGACGAAGCCGCCCAAGGTCTCGAAGCCCTGGTCGCGGGGCAGGACCAGATGGTGCTGGGTCTCGAGGTCGCGGATGTTTTCTCCCCCGTCGAGCACCAGCGCCCCCGATTCGAGCGGCAGCAGCAGGCGCGGGGCAACGTCGAATTCATCCTCGATCTCGCCCACGATCTGCTCCAGCACGTCTTCCACCGTCACCACGCCGCTGGTGGAGCCGAACTCGTCCACCACCACCGCCAGGTGGCGCTTGTTCTTCTTGAATTCCACCAGTAGACCGATGACCGGCTTGGTCTCCGGGACCACCAGCACGGAGCGCATGATACGGCGGACGGGCAGCTCCGCGGACACGGGCGAGCCATCGTCGGTGGCCAGCGCCGCCAGCTTGGCGTGCATCAGCCGCGAGAGGTCCTTGGAGTACAGCACGCCCACAATGTGCTCCGGACCCAGCTTGGGATCGAAGACGGGGACGCGGGAGTGCTGCTCCTCCACCACTTTGGCCATGGCCTCCGCCAGCGTCAGATCGGCGGAGAGCGAAAAGATGCGCGTCCGCGGCACCATGATCTCCCGCACCAGCACGTCGGAGAGGTCGAGCACCCGGTGCAGCATCTCCTCCTGCTGAGCGGGCAACAAGCCCACCCGGCGGCTGGCGGTGGCGATCAGGCGGATCTCCTCCGGCGAGTGGCTTCCCTCCTGCATCTGGCGCGAGCCGAACAGCCGCAGCACCAGCCGCGCCGAGCGGCTCATCACCGCCAGGAAGGGCCGCATCAGGGTCATGAAGATTTCCATGGGCGCGGCCACCGCCAGCGCCACGCGCTCGCCCCGCTGCAGGGCCACCGACTTGGGCACCACCTCCCCCAGAATCACCACCAGGTAGGTGATCAGAACGAAGGCCAGCACGAAGGAGATGGTGGTGGAGTAGACGAGGACGTAGGGGATGTTTCCCACTACTCCTTCCAGCAGATGGGCGACGAAGGGTTCGCCCGCCCAGCCCAGGCCCAGGCTGGCCAGCGTCACTCCCAGTTGCACCGCCAGCAGGACCTGGTCGAAGTTCTGGTGCAGGCGCAGGACGGCGCGGGCGCCGGTGCGGCCGCTCTCGATGAGCTGCTGGATGCGGGTTTCCCGCACGCCCAACAGGGCGAACTCGGCCGCCACGAAGAAGGCGTTCAGGAGAATCAGCACGGCCACGAGCAGGGCCCGCAGCAGCACCAGAGTGTTCATGGAATCGGGATTCTACCACCCGGCAGCCGGGCCCCAGACCTCACACTCTTCCCCTGTCGCCTGCGAAACGATCCCGAAACAAGGGCCTCCGCTTCCCCCCGGGGGCGGGCTTTTCCTGCTTCCCTTTCCCTCGCCGGAGTGTCTAAAGGAGCCAAAGGAACCGGGCAGGCCCAAGGCCCGCCCCGGCGGCCCGGAAACCAGCGGTTGGGCGTCGGATTCTCAGGGAACCCAGGTGGGAAGTTCCCCGTATCATAGGGTCAGGACTTCAGGGCGGGTCAGGCCTTCAGGGCAGGCCCCAGGCGTCAGGAGGCGACGTGGCGAACGGCAACGGAAAGCACAAGAAGCGGAGACGCTTTTTTTACATCGGTGGCTCGATCCTGCTCCTCCTGGTAGTGGTAGGGGGACTGGTGGCATTCACCCGCGGTGGCAGCAAGATTGACCCCTCGAAACTGGCCAAGGTAGAGAAGGGTGACCTGGCCAAGAGCGTGGTCGCCACCGGCAAGATCGAGCCCATCACGAAAGTCGAGATCAAGTCCAAGGCCAGCGGCATCGTCAAGAAGCTCTACATGGACGCGGGCGAAAAGGTGAAGACCGGCCAACTGCTGGCCGAGCTGGACAAGGAAGAGATCCAGGCGCGGGTGAACCAGTCGGAAGCTGCGCTGCAGGCCGCCAAGGCCAACGTGGAGCGCGCCAAGGTGGATGCGCTGGGTCCGGACGTCCCGCTGCTGCTGCGCGCCTACCAGCGCGCCCAACAGATGGCCAAAGAGGGTGTGGTCTCGCAGGCGGCACTGGACGACGCCCAGAGGAACTACGAGCTGTCGGTGAACAAGCGCGACATGGCAAAGGCCTCTCTGACCCAGGCGCAGGCACAGGTGCAGCAGAGCAAGGCCACGCTGGAACAGTTACAGCAGGAGTACCGCAACTCGACCATCGTCTCGCCCATGGACGGCTTGATACTCTCCCGCAACGTGGAAGTGGGCGATGCGGTCAGCTCCATCCTGATCCTGGGGTCTTCGGCCACGCTGGTGATGACCCTGGGCGACACCAGCGAGGTGTACGTCAAGGGCAAAGTGGATGAGAGCGACATCGCCAAGGTCTATCTGGGCCAGCCGGCGCGCATCAAGGTGGAGTCCTTCAAGGACAAGACCTTCAACGGCAAGGTCACCAAGATCTCGCCGCTGGGGGTGGAGAAGGATAACGTCACCACCTTCGAGGTGCGGGTCTCGGTCACCAACGACAAGGAAGAACTGAAGGCGGCCATGACGGCCAACGCCGAGATCATCCTCGAGGAGCACAAAGGCACGCTCATCATCCCCGAGGGCGCCATCCTCTACGACAAAGATAAGAACGCCTCGGTGGAGGTCCCCGACCCGCACGCCAAGGAGGGCAAGCGCAAGGTGGCGGTGAAGATCGGCGTCTCCAACGGCGCCAAGACCGAAGTGCTCAGCGGGGTCAAGGAAGGCGACCAGGTCATCGTGCAGTAACTGGCGAGGACTATGTGGCACAAGAGCCTGCCCTGAGCGGAGTCGAAGGGTCCGCGGCTGTGCTGACCCTGGTGGGCGTGACTTCGGGCTTCTGGCCGGCGCTGAAGGCCGCGCGCATGAACCCCATCGAGGCGCTGCGGTATGAATGAGACCCTGATCGTGCGGCTTCCCTAACGCCTCACACTATTGTCGACGTCCCGCCCGAGGGGTTAGTCTAAAGAATCTGCAGGAAGGCTTTTGTGGCGATTCTGCTGCTAACGCTCGTTGTGGGACTGATTGGCGCGGCCTGGGGGTTTCTGATGTCTTTTTTCCCACGCCAATTTGAAAAACTAACGGACGTCAGCGGCGGTTTTCTGGCCGATTGGACTGTTCCCCCTCCTCACATCCAGCGGATTGTTAGGCCGGCACAACGCCTGGCAGGGCTAGCAATATGTGCCGTCGGCTGTTGGTTTGTTTATGTCGCGTCCCGCTCTATCTACGCCACCCTGATTGGACGTTGACCCGATTTTTTGCCGCGTGGTATAAAGCATAGGTCGCACCGGTTCGCTATGCGCGCGGGTGCGACGGGGTAGCGGCCAAGCCTCGACTCTTTCACTCTCCTGGTGGAAGCGCGACTCCGAACCGCCGGCCATGATGGCCGGCTTACCTGACGGTCCCAAACGTCCTGTACTGGTCGGAGGATTTTATGTCGCACTCGCCCGCCGCGAGCCTTTCGCGCCGCGCTCTCGCCATCCTTGCCCTGGTCGCGGTCCTTGCGCTGACCTCGGCCGCCCTCGCCCAAGCTTCCGCGGCTACCGCGGAACCGCAGGCGGTGAAGCATGAGGCTGGCGGCGAAGCCAGCCTGAAGCTGCCCGACCTCTCCACCGTCAGCTTCCTGGGCGTGGACGGCCATACCCTGCTACTCTTCGGACTGATCGTCTGCGCGCTGGGCATGGTCTTCGGGATGAGCATCTACATTCACCTGAAGAACCTGCCGGTGCACCGCGCCATGCGAGAGGTCTCCGAGCTGATCTATGAGACCTGCAAGACCTATCTGATCACGCAGGGCAAGTTCATCCTGCTGCTCTGGCTGTTCATCGCCATCGTCATCGTCGCCTACTTCGGCTTCCTGCATCCGGTGCCGGGACACCCCATCGCCCTGACCGTGCCCATCATCCTGCTGTTCTCCATCGTCGGCATCTGCGGCAGCTACGGTGTGGCCTGGTTCGGCATCCGCGTCAACACCTTCGCCAACTCGCGCACCGCGTTCGCCTCGCTCGCGGGCAAGCCGTATCCCATCTACAACATCCCACTCAAAGCGGGGATGAGCATCGGCATGCTGCTGATCTCGGTGGAGCTGCTGATCATGCTCTGCATCCTGCTATTCGTGCCGGGCGATTATGCCGGACCGTGCTTCATCGGCTTCGCCATCGGCGAATCGCTGGGCGCGGCGGTGCTGCGCATCGCCGGCGGCATCTTCACCAAGATCGCCGACATCGGCAGCGACTTGATGAAGATCGTCTTCAAGATCAAGGAGGACGACGCGCGCAACCCCGGCGTGATCGCCGACTGCACCGGCGACAACGCCGGCGACTCCGTCGGCCCCACCGCCGACGGCTTCGAGACCTACGGCGTCACCGGCGTCGCCCTCATCACCTTTATCCTGCTGGCGGTCAAAGACCCGGCGCTGCAGGTGCAGTTGCTGGTGTGGATCTTCGTCATGCGCGTGCTGATGGTCATCGCCAGCGCGCTCGCCTACTTCCTGAACCAGGTTTACGCCAAGGCCCGCTATGGCAACGCCGAGGAGATGAACTACGAGGCGCCGCTGACCTCGCTGGTCTGGCTGACTTCGCTGGTCTCCATCGGGCTCACCTATCTGGCCTCGTACGAGATCATCCCGCACCTCGCCGGCGACGACACCTTGTGGTGGAAGCTGGCCACCATCATCTCCTGCGGCACGCTGGCGGGCGCGGTCATCCCCGAACTGGTCAAGGTCTTCAACTCGGTGGACTCCGCTCACGTGAAGGAAATCGTGACTTCGTCGCGGGAAGGCGGCGCGTCGTTGAACATTCTCTCCGGCCTGGTTGCGGGAAACTTCTCCGCCTACTGGCTGGGCATCACCATCGTGGCGCTGATG
>DASYVL010000172.1 GCA_035937135.1 Terriglobales bacterium | reverse complement strand
CCATGCCCTACCACCCGGTGTTCAACGTCAAGAGCTTCGCGCTGGCCAGCAAGGACAAGTTCTTCCTGTGCATCGAGGCTACCGACCCCATGTACGACCGCGCCGAGACCCAGACGTTCCTGGAAAGCCTGCGGCCGCGTGAGATCGCGGAGGTGCCGCATTAACCTCCTGTCCCAACGCGCGAAGTTGTCGGTGAAGACGGCGGGGCTCGCGCTGGCGCTGGTGTCGCTGCTGGCCGGCTGCCGCCAGGACATGCACAACCAGCCCAAGTACACGCCGCTGCGCTCGAGCGACTTCTTCCCTGACGGCCGCTCCGCCCGCACGCCCGTCCCCGGCACCGTGGCCCGCGGCCAGTTGCGCGAGGACTCGGTCTTCTACACCGGCAAGGTCGGCGACCAGTTCGCAGCCCAGTTCCCCATGCCGGTGACGCGCGCCCTACTGGAGCGCGGCCAGGAGCGCTACAACATCTATTGCGCGCCCTGCCACGCACGCGCCGGGAACGGATTCGGAGTGGTGGTGCAGCGCGGCTACCGGCGTCCCGTGTCCTTCCACGACCCGCGGCTGCGGGCGGCGCCGCCCGGCTATTACTTCGACGCCATGACCCGCGGCTTCGGCGCCATGTCCGACTACGCGGCGCAGATCTCGCCGGAGGACCGCTGGGCCATCGCCGCTTACATCCGCGCGCTGCAGCTCAGCCAGCACGCCTCACTGGCGGACTTGCCGCCGGTGCAGCGTGAGCGACTGATGAAGGAACCGACGCCCCAGCCCAAGCCCGCGCCCGAAACCAAGCCGGCCGAAACCGAAAAGAAAGGCCCGCCGCCGGGAGTACAACGATGAGCTCCGAGCGCGCCAATCCGGTCACAATCAGCGACTTCGCCGCGCCGCCGATCGTGGAGCAGATCCAGCGACGCTCGCTAATCATCGGTCTGGTGGCCGTCGCCGCTTGCCTCATCGGCGCCTTCATCAATCCCGCGCAGTTCTTCCGCTCCTACCTCGCCGGTTACCTGCTGTGGCTGGGGATTTCTCTGGGCTGCCTCGCTATTCTCATGCTCCAGCACCTCTCCGGTGGCATCTGGGGATTCGTCATCCGTAGGCCGCTGGAGGCGGCGACCCGCGTCTTTCCCCTGCTGGCGTTGCTGTTCATCCCGCTGCTCTTCGGCCTGCACCAGCTCTATCCCTGGGCCGACCCGGCCAAGGTGGCGCAGGACTCGCTGCTCCAGCACAAGGCTGCCTATTTGAATCAGACCGCCTTCGTCGCCCGCGCCGTTTTCTACTTCGCGCTGTGGTGCGGCGCCGCGCATCTGCTCAGCCGCTGGTCGCTGCAGCAGGACCAGGTTCCCCGCGCCTCCTTGCGCGACCGCATGCAGGGCTTCAGCGCCGTCGGGCTGCTGCTCTACGGGCTGACGGTGACCTTTTCCGCCATCGACTGGGTCATGTCGCTCGATCCGCACTGGTACTCCACCATCTACGGCATGCTGTTCATGGCCGGCGGAGCGGTGGCAGCCATGTCGCTGATGATCGCCATGGCTTCGCTGCTCGCCAAGCACCCGCCCATGTCGGACGTCCTCGCGCCCGGGCACTTCCACGATCTGGGAAAACTGCTGCTGGCCTTCGTCATGATCTGGGCCTACTTCAGCTTCTCCCAGT
>DASYVL010000171.1 GCA_035937135.1 Terriglobales bacterium | reverse complement strand
TGCCGATGAAGTCCAAAGTCATGCTGGTGGTTTGCCATTCGCCATCGGGAAGCAGCGACTGTTCCATGGTGATGTGGCCACCTTTATTGAAGCGGGCGAGCAGTCCCCAGCCCAGCGTGACGTCCTCGACCAGCGCGGCCTCGATGCGGGCCAGGCGCAGGTCGCGCGGCTCCACCACCATCGTGCCCTCCATGCCCCTATAGATGATGGTCTCCCGCGAGGGCGGATCGAACTTCGGATTAGGACGGAACTTCAGGCGCGCTAGATCGCCGTGGGGGCCGGCTTCGGCCCCGTCATAATCGTACAGAAAAGCGTCGGGCAGGGCGCGGAGCAGCTTCCGCACCTGCTCGGCATCTTGTTCCTGGCGCTGCTTGCGCTTGCGCTGCTCTTCGGGATGCGCGAGCAGGCTTTCCAGGCGCCGGTCGTCCTTGGCCCGCTCTTCCGCAGTGGCCGGACGGTCGTTGATGGCGATGGCGCGGGAGACCAGGCCTTCGCGCGTTTCAATGATGTCGTGCGTCCAGGAGCCTTCGGGAGTCTCGCGCCGCAGGCGGTAGATGTACTGCCGCGGTCTTGCTTCCGTCGCCAGCTCCCGGTCAACGACCTTGCGCACCAGCTCCTGGGCGCTCGTTGCAGGTGCGGTAGCGGAGGTCTGGGCGGCTCCCGAGGCGGCAAACAGCCCGAGAGCGGCGATCGTCAGAACCGGTTTCGCGAATCGTATTCCGCTGAGCATTAGGCTAAAGGTTCATGGGGATAGAGGTTAGACGAGAACCGTGCCCCAGGTGTCGTATCCCTGGTTAACAGCGAGGGGTTTGGGGCCTGTGGAAAACTCGGGGAAAATGCCCTCTGGGCAAAAACCCGATTGCCGCCCGGCTCCAGGTTGAGTATAGTTTGCATAAGCGATTCTGCCTTCGGGTGTTACGGAATCCGGATTTCCGGAGAAAGCATGGGCGCAGAATCCCGGGAGAGACCGTCATGTGGAAAACCCGTAATGATGAGCCGAAACCAATGGCACCAACGCAACCGCCGGCGCCCGCTGCTCCGGCCCTAACCCCCAAGGAGATGCGTCCCATGGAAATGCCGAAGGCGACTGACAACTTCCGCGCCGAAGTGGCGCACATTGGAAAGACCGTGCTGGTGAAGGGCGAGCTGTCGGGCACCGAAGATCTTTATCTCGACGGCGAGGTCGAAGGCAGCATCGAGCTGCGCGACCACAGCCTGGTGGTGGGACCGCACGGACGAGTGCGCGCCCACATCAATGCCAGGGACGTGGTGGTGCACGGCAAGGTGGACGGCAACATCAAGGGCACGGAGCGGGTGGAGCTGAAGAAGTCCGCGGTGTTGGTGGGCGACATCTTCACCCAGCGCATCATCATCGAGGACGGCGCATTCTTCAAGGGCGCGATCGACATCCAGAAGGAAGGGGCGAAGACCGCATCCAAGCGGGAAGCGTCGGTGGGAACGTCGGCTGCGTCCGCGTCCGCAGCGGCGTATTCGGCGGCTCCGACGGCCGCTTCCAGCGCGTCGACGGAGACTCCCGGCTACTCGGCCTCGCCGGCGCAGAAGAAGTATTGAGCTGATCCGAAGCCGCGAGGCGACGCTCTCCGCAGCCACGTAGGCCGGCACACCACAGAACCGCTTCCATGGCCCAGGACCTCTACCGGAAGTTCCAGGCGATGCCCTCTATGGGGGGCGGAGCCCCCGCCCCGTCCGGCTCCAGTGAGCGCATCCCGCGGCATTCCACCGGACTCGGCGAGTTCACGCGCATGCTCGCGGGGCAGGAAGAGATGCGCATCCTCGACTTGGGCCCCACCTCGCCCACCAACATCGCCCGCCTCACCGGACTGGGCCACAAGGCCTACAACGAGGACATCCTGCTGGCTTCGAGTTCCCCCGCCTACGCCGCCCGCACCGACGAGGGCAAGCCCACCATCAACGTGGACCGTTTTCTGGTGGAGAACCTCACCTACACCACCACGCTGTTCGACGCCGTGCTGTGCTGGGACATCCCCGACTATCTTCCTGAGGCGGTAGTGCGGCCGGCGGTCGAGCGGCTGCATCGCGTCACCAAGACGGGCGGCGTGCTGCTGGCGTTCTTCCATACCCGCGACGCCGGCCCGGACGCGCCCTACTACCGCTACCACATCGTGGGCGACGATCAGCTGGAGCTGCAACAGGGTCCGCGCTTCCGTTTGCAGCGCATCTTCAACAACCGCAACATCGAGAAGCTCTTCCAGGAGTTCGCTTCCATCAAGTTCTTCCTCGCCCGGGACAACGTGCGGGAAGTCCTGGTAGTGAAGTAAGAACCCACAGAACAATTCAGCGAACGGCGGTCCGCGTCCTGCTCACCAGGTAGCGGGCCACGGTACGCGTCCGCAGTACTTTCGCCGCCGGCGCATGCAACGCCGCGGGCAGGCGCAGCAGCCAGCGGATGCGCCTGGCAGTGCGGAAGGCGGGCAGAAGAAGCCGCTCGTATTCCTTCTGATAGCGCCGCCCAGCCTGCTTCAAGCTCATCCGCTCCCGCCAGAAATCCGCAAGCGCCTCTGCAGCCAGTGCTCCACTGTGCAGCGCGGCGGAAATGCCGTCGCCGGC
>DASYVL010000170.1 GCA_035937135.1 Terriglobales bacterium | reverse complement strand
GGCACCGGCTACGCAGATGCGCGCAAGGTGGGTGTTTTTGGCGGCTCTTACGGCGGATTCATGACCCTAATGCTCGCCGCCAAAGAACCCGAAAAGTTCACCGCCGCCGTCGATCTGTTCGGGCCACTGGACTGGTACACGATGCTCGAGCATTCCGACCCGCTGCTGAGCCAGTATCTGCGCAGCCTGCTCGGCGATCCGGAGAAGGACCGGAAAATCTACGAAGAGGACTCTCCCATCAAGTACATCCAGAACGTCCAGGCGCCGCTACTGGTGCTCCAGGGCGACAACGACCCGCGCGTACCCAAGGAAGAGACCGAGCAACTGGTGGAAGTCCTGAAAAAGCGCGGGAACGTGGTGGACGTTGTCTACTATCCCGACGAGGGCCACGGGTTTGACAAACTCGAACATCAGATCGACGCCGCGCGCCGCATCGTGGGGTGGTTTGAGAAGTATTTGAAGAAGGCGCCGGCCGCGCCTGCGGGACACTGACGAGAGCTGACCTGTCCGGGGGTCTACGAGGCGTCATACGAGCTGCCAGTTCCGGAAACGCCCGCATCCCTAGCTCTCATTGGCCACTCGCGTATCGCATCGGGCCGGCTCCGGACAGTTTGTCGCCGACTCGGAAACTATCCCAGCGCCTTGCGGCTCCTCCTCTGACAGTCGGCGGTCACTTGGCTGAGTAGTCGGCAAACCGTCCAAGTGACCCGACCACTGCGGGTATGGCTGCACATGTACGAGTTGCCCGTTATCCGTCCAATTGACCTTGTTTGAAATGAAGTCTACCCATGACAACAATGCCCGCGACCAAGGTCAGGAAGGCCATATCGCTGTTGTACGAGTACCGGTACCTGCAGGACATGCCTGAAGCCAAACTGGTTGTCGTAATTGAGAACCCACTTCCCCGAGAGAAGGACTGGCTCGTGGATTATGTTGTGAAGGATAGGCGGATTCTGATTGCGTGGTATGGTGACGGTAGGACGGTCCAATACCCGGAGGCATTGGGGCCGGACCTTGGGTTTCTGTCGTAAGCCGCCCATCCGTTCTCTACTGGCGAGACACAAGGGTGGGGATTTCTCTCACCCGCGGCACGGTACATTTGCCCCCTACAGTCGTCTAAGGTTCAATACTCGGACTCCGGGTGAGGGGGGCGGTGCGGATGTTGGGCCACGGCGTTCAACTCAAAGCATCGGTCTGGCTGCGAGCGATTCTTCTGCTCGCGCTGTGCGCGGGTCTGCGCGCCCAGACTGCCGCTCCGGCCTCACAGGCGCCTCCCATCGCAAATCAAGCGCGGGGCGCAGCCGCCGTCATCAACATTCCCCGCCTGGATAGCGCTCCCAAGCTGGAAGACTTCCTGGAGATGAAGCCGGGGCCGGGCGTGGCGCAGCAGATGACGAAGGTCGAGAACTTCGTCCAACTCGACCCCAAGGAGGGCGCGCCGGCTCAGGAGCGGACCGAAGTCTACCTGGGCTATGACTTCAAGAACCTCTATGCCGTGTGGGTGTGTTTCGACCGCGAGCCGGGAAAGATCCGTGCCCGCATGGTGCGCCGCGAGGCCATCGGACCCGATCACGACGAGGTGCAGATCTACCTCGACACCTTCAACGACAAGCGCCGCTCCTACGGTTTTATGGTAAACCCGCTGGGCATCCAGTTCGACTACATCTGGACGGACAGCGACGGCTACGACAGCTCCTTCGACACCGTATGGGACTCCCGCGGCAAGGTGACTTCACAGGGCTACGTGGCGTGGATGGCCATCCCCTTTAAGAGCTTGCGCTTCTTTGCCTCCGATGAGCAGACCTGGGGCATCCTACTGCAGCGCGTGGTGCCGCACGACAACGACAACAGCTTCTATCCCGCACTCACCCGCAAGATCCAGGGGCGGCTCTCGCAGGAAGGCACGCTCAAGGGCCTGCGCGGCATCTCCCCGGGACGCAACATCCAGCTCGCGCCCTATGGAGTGGCGCGCGCCTTCCGCTTCCTCGACGACCGCGATCCCAACTTCCCGTTCTTCACCGGCAACCACCTGGGCGGGGACGCCGGCCTGGACGCCAAGGTCATCGTGCACAACAGCCTGGTCCTCGACCTGACCTTCAATCCTGACTTCCGCCAGGTGGAGTCCGACGAGCCGCAGACCACGGTCAATCAGCGCTTCGAGGTCTTCTTCCCTGAGAAGCGGCCCTTCTTCCAGGAGAACGCCAACTTCTTCCAGACGCCCATCAACCTCTACTTCACGCGCCGCATCGTGGACCCGCAGGCGGGCGTGCGGCTCACCGGCAAGCTCGGTCCCTGGGGGATCGGCCTGCTGGCCATTGACGACCAGTCTCCCGGCCGCCTGGTGCCGGACCATGATGTGCTGCGCCGCAAGCGCGCCTACTTCACCATCGCGCGCATCACGCGGGATCTGTGGAAGCAATCGCACATCGGCATCATCTACGCCGACCGCGAGTTCAGCGCCGATCCCGCGACCGCTTGTACCCTGCCCAAATGCCTGACAACCAGCAACCGCGTGGGCGGGGTGGACGGCCGCTTCCGCATCGGCGACCACTGGACCACCAGCTTCCAGGGCGTGGTCAGCTCCACCGATCTGGCCGACGGCAGCCACCTGGCCGGGCCCGCCTTCGACGCCCTCTCCGAATATCAAACCCGCAAGGTCGTCTTCAACGCCTACTACAACGACACTTCAAACGGCTTCCTCAACCTCACCGGATTCTTCCGCCGCCCTAACATCCGCCGCCTGGACACTGGGTTCCAGTACTTCTTCCGCCCGGAAGGGAAGCACGTCACCGATTTCGGACCGCAGTTCTTCTCGAATCAGGTCTGGGACCACGACGGCGTCCACCTGCAGCGCATCTTCGAGCCCGGCTTCTTTGTGGACCTGAAGGCCAACACTTCCTTCCAGGTATTCAAGGGGTTTTCGGACGAGACGCTGCGCCCCTCCGACTTCTCCACGCTTCCCGGCAACACCTTCTTCCACAAGGGATACTGGGGCGTGTCCTTCAACAGCAGCTACCTCTCCTGGCTGAGCTTCAACGCATTCTTTCTGCGCGGCCGGCAGATCAACTTCGACCCGCCCTCCGGCCAGCCGCCCGTTCTGGGATACAGCACGGAAGCCAATCTCGGCATGACTGTGCGTCCCTTCAACCATCTCACCATCGACAACAGCTACCTGCTCAGCCGACTCACTATCCCGCAGGCGCACGCCGCCGCCTTCAACAGCCACATCCTGCGCTCCAAGTGGAACTACCAGTGGAACAAGGAGCTCAGTTTCCGCGCCATCCTCCAGTACAACACGCTGCTCGCCAACCCGGTGTACTCCGGGCTTACCTCACCGAAGGGCTTCAACGCCGACTTCGTCGTGACCTACCTGGTGCATCCCGGCACGGCCATCTACGTGGGTTACAACAGCAATCTGGCGAACCTGGACCGCGACGCCATCACCGCGCACACCGGCCTCTTCCAGACCCGCAACCGCTTCCTCAATGACAGCCGGCAGGTGTTCGTGAAGGTCTCTTACCTCTTCCGCTTCTAGTGAGGGGACTCGGGGTTGCCCTTGTGGCGCGCAAGAATTCGATCCGAGTCTCCGATCCAGTTGAAACGAAGGCATTTCCCCTGTCACGACAGTGGCCCAGGCAAGAAAGGGGGCTCTGACTGCGCGTTTTCGCCGCTTTGTCACGCCACCTTGCGGCTCCTCCTCTGATGTCGGCGGCCACTTGGCTGGTTAGTCGGCATACCGTCCAAGTGGCTTCACCAGTGCCGGTGTGGCGGCACATGGAACCATAGCCCGTTATACGGCCAAGTGCATTACTCTCGAGTATGCCGTCACTCGGGAGGACGTCGCTCAGCCGCTGAGGTACAATCAGCGACACTTGCAGTAGGGTCGAGGTGGCGCAGCTGCACGGGAAGATCGACCGCATCTACGAGCAGATGCAGGCCGCCTTCGCCCGCATGGAGAAGGGAAAGAAGGTCAACGGTGTGTTGAAGTAGGCGCGGGTAGCGCCGGCGTCCCGCCGGCAACGACTCCGTTCCAAGGAGACGCCCTGACGGGTGCTTTTACACGCCTACGCAAAAACCTCGCGCAGCCCTCCGGTGGCGACGTCGTAGACGAAGCCCCGCACCGGAACTTCCTTCGGCACCCAGGGATGACTGCGCAGCGCTTCCATCTGCCGGCGCACGTTCTCATAGAGGTCGGTGAAGCTGTGGAAGGAGGCGGGCGTGTCAGCGTCGCAGCCCGTGCGGCTGAGGATGCGCCCGCGGATCTCGTCTTCGGTCGCCGCCATCAGCCCGCAATCGGTGTGGTTGACGATCATGAACTCTTCCGTTCCCAGCAGGTAGTGAGAGACCAGCAGGGAGCGCAGCGCATCCTCGGTCGCCATGCCGCCGGCGTTGCGCAGGATGTGGGCATCGCCCTCCGCCAGCCCCAGGGTGGCGCGGGAGAGGCGCGTATCCATGCAGGTGAGCACCGCCAGCTTGCGCCGTGGGCGCGCGGAAAGATGCCGCAGCTGGTGCTTGCGGGCGTACTCCTGGTTGGCGCGGACCACCTCGTCGATTACGCTCATGCCGGTCTCCTGTGAGTTCACTAGAATAGCCTTGTGCACCTGGACGACACCATCGTCGCCATCTCCACTGGGCCGGGTCGCGGCGGCATCGGCGTGGTGCGGCTCTCCGGACCGGAGGCGCGGAAGGTCGCCGCGCCCATGCTGCGGCTGAGTCGCGAGCTGGAAGCCGGTCGCGCCGTCTTCGGAGACCGAATGACAATTACCCGGGTATCGGATGGGCCTCGGTGGCGTGTGATTCCGGCGATGCCGGCGGCGCTTGAAACAACTGCACGATCTCGTACACCGTGCAGATGTTCTTGCGATTCAGCGTGGGGCACCCACCGACCAGGTTTGTGCCTCGAATCCCGGCGGCCACTTGGCCGTATAGTCGGCATATCGGAAACTAACCGTTCCTGGCGCCCGTGGCTTGCTGTCGCGCTTCGCACGCCGGGCCCGGGAAGTCGGTGCCCCGATGTAGCTTCGCGCCGCTATGCGCTATCACCGGCCGGGTAAGGAAAGAGAAAATCCGGCATCGGTTGCCGGGAAGCCCCACCTCTTTATACGGCATGGGCGGCAACTATCCTGTTGAGCGAGCAGGTCCTCTCAACGTTTCCGCGTGGCTGGTCAGACCACAGCCCATCCGCATGTTGGATTTCTATGTCGCACACCCTGTCTGCTCCGCAATCCTTAATTGGACGGAACGTCCCAGAGCCGGGCCTGTCCGTTGGCGCCGGTGACAATGGTGCGGCCGTCGGGGCTGAAGGCGATCGAGTACAGGGTGTTGATGTGGCCCCGAAGCGTGGCTTTCAGTTTTCCGGTAGTGGTGTCCCACAGCTTGGCGGTCTTATCCAGGCTGGCGGTGGCCACGGTGCGGCCATCGGGGCTGAAGGCCACGGCGCGCACGTCTTCTTCGTGAGACAAGGTAGCCCGGATTCTCCCGGTGGCCACATCCCACAATTTCGCCGCCTTATCTCCATCTCCCGTGGTCAGCAGCGTGCGGCCGTCGGGGCTGAGCATCCCGCGGAAAAGTGGCTTGATGTTGTCAAAGGTCTTTTTCAGATTGCCTGTGGAAGCGTCCCACAGCCTGGCCTTGCCGAAGCCAGAGGTAGTGGTAACGAGGGTCTTCCCGTCCGAGCTGTAAGCCACCCAGGTGACCGGCTGAGATACTCTGGAGGTGCCCTCCCCGGGCATCCGCAGGGTCGCCTTCAGGCTTCCGGTAGCCGGGTCCCACAGCTTCATCGTGGTATCGTAGCTGCCGCTGGCCAACATCGTCCCATCGGGGCTGAAGGCGATGGAGCGAACCTGATCTTCGTGGCCTTCAATGGTGGCCCGGAACTTTCCCGTCTCCGCATCCCATAGCTTGATGGTGTAGTCCTCGCCCCCGGTGGCGATGGTCTTGCCGTCGGGACTGTAGGTGATCGCCTGGATGGCCCGCTTGTGGGCCTCCGGGTTGGTGCTGGAACTGAAATCCACTTTTATCTTCAGCTTGCCGGTGGCCGCGTCCCAGAGCTGGAAGGCCCTCCCCGCCGTGGTGGCCACGGTCTTTCCGTCCGGGCTGAAGGCCACCGCCCGGGTCTCGTCTTCCGTGGACAGCGTGGCTCGCGCCTGCAGCAACTGTCCGGTGTCTGCTGGCTTTTGGAACTGGGCCAGAGCCGGGCGGCTTGCCGCCGTCACGAGAAAGAGTGCGGCCAGCAGAAGGAAAGAAACCCGCCAGAACCCAAGATTGCTCTTCATCACGCACCTCGCCCCACCTCGAACCGCCGGATTCTAGCACGAGTTGTTTATTTAAGCGTCTTCATCAATGGCTGATTTTTCATAGCTGGTGAGAACAACACCGACCAGGGCGTTGCGCTCTCGCAGCCCGGCCCGCGTCCACATGTCTGTGTAGTCGGCATATCGGACAAGTGCGTGCTACCAGCGGCCAAGTGTCCGGTTTGCCCGTTATACGTCCAGGTGAGCGACGCCATTGGAACTATAATGGCGCGCGGATGGCCCTCACCTCCGGCACCAAACTCGGACCCTACGAAATCCTCTCGCCCGCCGGCGCGGGCGGGATGGGCGAGGTCTATCGCGCGCGCGACACGCGCCTGGACCGCACCGTCGCCATCAAGGTCCTCTCCGCCCGGCTGGCCGAGCGCCCCGACCTGCACAAGCGCCTGGAGCGTGAGGCACGCACCATCTCTGCCCTTTCCCATCCCAACATTTGCCACCTCTACGACGTCGGCCAGCAGGAGGGCGTGGACTTCCTGGTGATGGAGTACCTGGAAGGCGAGACCCTGGCCGAGCGTTTGCGGAAAGGTCCGCTGCCGCTGGAGCAACTCTTGAAGATTGGGGTCGAAGTGTCCGCCGCGCTCGAAAAGGCGCATCGGCAGGGGATTATCCATCGCGACCTGAAGCCGGGAAACATCATGCTGACCAAGGCGGGCGCGAAGCTGATGGACTTCGGGCTGGCGAAGCTGCGCAGCGAGCTGGTGCCCGCGGCGGCAGCGCTCTCGGAGATGACCACTCTGGCGCCGCCGGCAAAATCGCTGACGGAGGAGGGCGTCATTGTTGGCACCTTCCAGTACATGGCGCCGGAACAACTGGAAGGGGCAGAGGCGGATGCGCGCAGCGATATCTTCCCGCTCGGGGCCGTGCTCTACGAGATGGCGACGGGGAAGCCGGCATTCACGGGCAAGACCAAAGCCAGCCTCATCGGCGCCATCCTCTCGGCGGAGCCGAAGCCGATCGGAGAAGTGCTACCGATGACGCCTGCGGCGCTAGACCGGGTGGTGCGCACGTGCCTGGCGAAAGATCCGGATAATCGCTGGCAGAGCGCGCAGGACGTAAAGCTCCAACTGGAGTGGATCCGGCAGCGCGATCAGCAACCGGCTCAACCCGCGGCTCGCCAGCTGCGGCGCGTGTGGCTCTGGGCGGTGGCAATCGCGCTGCTGGTTGCCGTGGCGTTCCAGGCAGGTGTCCGCTGGGGACGCGGAGAGGCGCCGAAGCTGCAGGTATATCGCGCCGCGCTTACGCCGCCTCCTGCCCATTCTTTCGTGCCTTATGACTTCGCGGTCTCGCCCGACGGGAGCCGCCTGGCGTTCACTGCAACCAGCGCGGACGGAGTGGCGACTCTCTGGGTGAGGTCGCTGGCCACCGATTCGAGCCAGGAGTTTTCGGGAACACAAGGCGCAAGCCACCCGTTTTGGTCGCCCGATGGACAGGAGGTCGGTTTTTTCGCGGGAGGGAAACTGAAGAAGATCGATCTCGCTACAGGCGGCGTGCAGAATGTCTGTGATGCTCCTCGGGGCCTGGGCGGCACGTGGAATCGTGACGGCACGATAGTTTTCGCTCCGCACATCGGCGCGGCCCTCGCACGCGTACACGCGACCGGCGGCGTCCTCGTCCCTGCGACCAAGCTCCACGAAGGGGTCGGCGAGAGCCACCGTTGGCCTACGTTCCTCCCCGACGGACGCCACTTCCTGTACTTCATCGATTGGTCGGAAGGCCGCAACGGAATCTACGTAGCCTCTCTCGACAACGGCGAGGGCACGCTTCTCTCCAGCGACATCCGAGGCAATGTGGCCTTCGCCGCGGGCCACGTGCTGTTCGTGCGCGACGGAACCCTCTTTGCCCAGCGATTCGATGCGGAGAAACTGCGCTTTGCCGGTGATCCCATTCCCGTGGTCAGCCAGGAGATGGAGCAGGACGTTAGGTCCGGCAAGGCCGGTTTTTCCGTGGCCGACTCGGGCGTCCTGGTCTACCAATCGCGTCGCACCTACAGCTCACGCCTGGTGTGGTTTGACAGATCCGGAAAGGAAATGCAGCCGGTTGGCGAAGCCGCGTCGTATGATCCCGCGCTTTCGCCCAACGGGCGCTGGCTCGCAGTGACGCTCGACGCGGCCAATAACGGCCACCATCTGGTGCACGTGGTGGACCTGATGCGCG
>DASYVL010000169.1 GCA_035937135.1 Terriglobales bacterium | reverse complement strand
GGAAGAGCGGGCTGCGCAACAGGCGCGGGGAGACGTAGCAGCCGTTCTCGCCCTCGGGCAGACCGGCCAGATGAACGTGGCAGTCGGTGAAGCGCTGCGCAACTGAGGGTTGGACGTTCTCCATCGTCGCCGCCGGGTCTTGACACACCGATTTTCGCTCGCGCATACTGCGGGTCTCTCTCCCTCAATCGCTGAAGCCAGCGACGGTTGCCTGGGTCACACTCACGCACCGGGGCCCATGGGAGGCTGTTCATGAAGCGCGGTCGCGCCACGGCTTCCGCAGTCACGCTGTTCTTCCTGCTTTCCCTTGCCTGGGTAGGCGCTTCTCCCCCGCCGGCCCAGACCACTCCCCAGCAACCCGCGGGAAAGCGAAGCCGCGACGACGGCCTGGCAGCCTGGCAGCAGATGTACTCGGTGCTGACGCATCCGCGCTGCATCAACTGCCACACGGCCACCAACTATCCGCAGCAGGGCGACGACCGCCATCGTCATCTGTTCAACGTGGTGCGCGGCCCGGACGGCCGGGGCGTTCCAGGGCTGAACTGCGCGACGTGCCATCAGGACGCGAATGCCGACGCGACCGGAGTCCCCGGGGGGAAGCGCTGGCACTTGGCGCCGTTGTCCATGGCGTGGCAGGACAAGAACGATCAGGTCCTATCCAGCGCGGCGGTTTGCGCGAGCCTCACCGACTCCAGCAAGAACCATGCGCTGGATGGGCCCGGCATTTTTAAGCATCACGAGGCAGAACCGCTGGTTCTGTGGGCCTTCGCCCCCGGACGCCACGCCGACGGCACCGCGCGCACCGTGCCTCCGCTCTCGCACGCGGAGTTTGTGGCAGCGACGCGCCGCTGGGTGGAAGCCGGAAACCCTTGTCCCTAGAAGCTTGGTTTAGAGATCCGCCATGGAAACCTATCAGCTCACCGTGAACGGCAAGAAGATGAAAGTGGCCGCGGACCCGGGCACCCCGCTGCTGTGGGTGCTACGGGAGCACCTGAAACTGACGGGGACGAAGTACGGCTGCGGGATCAGCGCCTGCGGGGCGTGCACGGTGCACGTGGGGGGAGTCGCGGTTCGCTCCTGCGTGGTGCCGGTGTCGCACATCGGCGAGCGGCCCATCATCACCATCGAAGCGATGGCCCAGGATCCGGTGGGACACGTGGTCCAGGAGGCGTGGGTCGAGCACGACGTGGTGCAGTGCGGCTACTGCCAGAGCGGGCAGATCATGACGGCGGTGGCCTTGCTCAAGCACACGCAGCATCCGAGCGACACCAACATCGAGGAATCCATGGGCGGGAACATCTGCCGCTGCGGGACCTACGTCCGCATTCGCGAGGCGATCAAGAGCGCAGCGCGGCAGCTCAAGTAAAGGAGGCGCGTGATGAGAGTGGAAGCCAAATCGCGAGCAAGACGTTCGGTGAGCCGGCGCACGTTCCTCTCCGTGTCCGCCACGGCGGCTGGCGGGTTGCTGGTTTCCCTGTATCTGGATCTGCCGCTCACGGCGCAGGGTGCGGGCGCGGCGGGTGAGGTGAAGTATCCGCCGGCGGCGTTCGTTGAGATCCGGCCGGACGGGAAGATCGTCATTCAGGTGAACCGGCTGGAGTTCGGTCAAGGGATCAACACTGCCCTGCCGCTTCTGCTGGCGGACGAGATGGATGCGGACTGGTCGCAGGTGGTGGCGGAGCTGGCGCCGGCCGCCGACATCTATCGCGATCCCATGCGGGGGATACAGATGGTGGGAGGATCCGGGTCCATCCGGACGTCCTTCGAGCAATACCGGGAGTTGGGGGCGCGGGCGCGCGCCATGCTGATCGAGGCGGCGGCGAAGCAATGGAAGGTCACGCCCGCCCAGTGCCGGACGGAGGCCAGCGTGGTCCATGGCCCGGGCGGGCAGTCGGCGAAATACGCCGAACTGGCCGGCGAGGCCGCGCGCATGCCTGTGCCGGTCACGGTGCGGCTCAAGAAGCCTTCGGAGTTCCGCCTGGTGGGGAAAGGGGCTCCGCGCCTCGACAGCCGTCCCAAGTGCGACGGCTCGATGAAATTCGGGCTGGATCTCGATCTGCCCGGGATGAAGGTTGCGCTGGTGGCGCGGCCGCCAGTCTTCGGCGGCAAGGTGAAGAGCTTCGACGACAAGAATGCCCGGGCCGTGGAAGGCGTGCGCGATGTGTTCGAGATCCCGCTGGTGAAGGGCGGGAGCGCGGTGGCCGTGGTAGCGGACACGTTCTGGCCGGCCAAGCAGGGGCGCGACCGGCTGCAGGTGGAGTGGAATCTTTCCGGACTGGAACGCGCCGACAGTTCGGAGTTGTGGACGAAGTACAGAGAACTGGCTCGAACTCCCGGCAACGTCGCGGCCGCGGTCGGCGATGCAAAAGCGATGGATGGCATCCCCGCCGCCCGCCGGCTGGTGGCCGAGTACGAGTTCCCTTACCTGCCGCACACGCCCATGGAGCCGCTGAACACGACCGTGCGCTTCGACGGCGACCGGGCGGAGGTGTGGGCGGGCTCGCAGTTCCAGACCGTGGACCAGGCGGCCATCGCCGAAGTTCTGGGCCTGAAGCCGGCACAGGTCACCTTCCACACCGAGATGACCGGAGGCGGCTTTGGGCGGCGCGCGGTGACGGATTCCCACGTGCAACGCGAGGCGGCGGAGATCGCAAAGCGGGTGCGCGGGACCCCGGTGAAGCTGATCTGGACGCGCGAGGACGACGTGCAGGGCGGCTACTACCGTCCGATGCACGCGCATCGCGCAGAGATCGGCATCGGCGCGGACGGCATGCCCGTCGCCTGGCGGCACGTGATCGTGGGCCAGTCGCTGCTGGCCGGGACGCCCTTTGCCGGCGCCATCAAGAATGGCGTGGATGACACCGTGGTCGAGGGCGTGGCCGATACCCACTACTCCATCCCCAACCTGCACGTCTGGGCGCACCATCCCACGGTGAATGTGCCAGTGCTGTGGTGGCGCTCGGTGGGAAACACGCACACCGCCTTCGTGATGGAGACGCTGGTCGACGAGCTGGCCACCCGCGCCAAGACGGATCCGATCGCTTACCGGCGCAAGCTGCTCGCCCCCGACGCCAAGAAGGTGCGCGCGGCGCTCGACCTGATGGAATCGAAGAGCGCTGCCTGGCGTACCAAGCTGCCGAAGAACCACGCGGTGGGGATCGCCTGCCATGAGTCGTTCAGTACCGGTGTGGCCTGCGCCGTGGACGTCTCCATCGAGAACCAGCGGCCCAGAATCCATCGTGTTACCGTTGCGGTGGACGCGGGTTTGGTGGTCAACCCGCTGAGCGTCGAGAGCCAGTTTCAGGGAGGGATGACCTTCGGGCTGTCACAACTGGTAGCCAAGGGGGCGATCACGCTGAAGGACGGCCGGGTGGAGCAGCGCAACTTCGACGGCTACCGGCCGCCATACATCGGCGACGCACCGGTGGCAGTCGATGTCCACATCGTGCCCAGCACCGAGAAGCCGACCGGAGTGGGTGAGCCATCGGTCCCGGTAATCTCACCGGCAGTGGTCAATGCGCTGGCAAAACTGACGGGCAAGCGCTACCGTACCTTGCCGCTCACTTCGCTCTGAGCTGGCTGCTGCGCGCGCTTGCGCTGGAGTTTGACCGTCCCTATCGCCGTGGTAACATGACCACGCGGGGTGGAGCAGTCTGGTAGCTCGTTGGGCTCATAACCCAAAGGTCGGTGGTTCAAATCCACCCCCCGCAACCAACGGCCGCGGAAGGGCTAAACCCTGAAGCGGCCATTTTCATTTCAATCATGAGGGAATGAGCGTGAAAGGCTGGGCCAGCCCCCTGATGTTGGCGTTGGCGCTTGTCGGGCTGGGCCCGAGGCCCGCGTCCTCCATCCGAATCGTGGAATCGCGCCTGCCCGATTGCTTCCTGGGCGAGGAATATGACGCCGGGCTTCACGCGACCGCGGGCAGCGAGCCGCTCAAATGGGAGGTCGTGAAGGGGCGGCTGCCGGCAGGTTTGAAGCTCGAGCCAGGGACCGGCCGGGTACTGGGAAGGTGTGAAGCGACCGGCGACGTGACCTTCGCCGTGCGGGTGACCGATGCGAGCAAGCCGCCGCAGACGGCGGAACAAGAGTTCACGCTGCGGGTGCCGCCACCGCTCGTCGTCAAATGGAAAGACATGCCCGCGGTGCGGGATGGCGGCATCCACGGTTCGGTCACGCTGACCAATGGGCTCAAGGATGAATACGAGGTCACGCTCATCATCGTGGCGGTGAATGAGGTCGGGAAAGCGTTCGCGCTGGGCTATCGGCATCACAGCCTGCGCGCCCAGGCGAGGAACGAAGACATCGAATTCGGCGGCGACACGGTGCTGCCGCGTGGACGCTACATCGTGCACGTGGACGCCGTCGGCGAAGACCTGACCAAGAAGAAGATCTACCGCGCGCGGGTGCAGGCCCAGGATCCGTTGAACGTGCCGTGAGCACGGCAGGGGCCAGCCCCCACGTGCGAGCGGTCAAACCTCCAAAGAGACGCGCTCAGAGAATCGGAATTACTTGCTCTTGCGCGTTTCTGCCTCCGCCAGCCAGCCGCGGCGTAACCTTTCCTCAGGGATGCTGGAGAGGTACGGTTTGAGGTCGAGGATGGGCGTGCCGTCGAGCATGTCAACGCCGCGGACGTGCAATCGCGAGCCCTCGCGGCGGAGCAGCTCGACCACGGTGAGGCCGATGGGATTCGGCCGCCAGGGAGAGCGGGTGGCGAAGACACCATGGGGGCGGTTGTCACAGGGCGGCGTGCCCAGCAGTTCGAAACCCTGCGCGCGGTCGAATTCCCAGAGGACGAAGAGGTGGGAAATGCCTTCGATATCGGTGAGGCCAGGCTCGAATTCCGGCAGAATCTCGAGCGTGCCTTCGGCCTCGTGTTTGGCGCCCAGTCCCTTGGGAACTTCGCCGGTCGCCTTATAGTGACTTCGGACAAAGCCGATCGGCCGCGGCGCGAACATGTCGGGCCCTTCTCATTCGGAAAGACGGTCGTTGGCCTTTTATCGTTGGACGTTGGCCGTTGGCGCTGAGCGGCGCAACGCCCGCACCATCAGTTCTTCAGCTTGCGCCGCTCGCACGCATCCACGATCTTGGCGGGATCGATGGCTTCCTTGTCGAGAGCGATCTCCGCCAGCTTGCCGTCCTTATCAATCAGGAAGTTGACGCGGCGCGCCGCTTTGTACTTCTCGTGGTAGATGCCGTACTTGCGGGTGATTTCCCCGCCCCAGTCACTGAGCAGGGGGAAGGTGACGCCGATGGAGTCGGCGAAGGCTTTATTGGCGAAGGGGCTGTCCATGCTCACACCCAAGACCTGGGTGTCGGTCGCTTCCAGCTTGGCCAGGTTCTGCTGGAAGTTCTTCATCTGCAGGGTTCAACCACCGGTGAAGGCGAAGATGTAGAAGGCCAGCACCACGTTCTTCTTGCCGCGATAGTCGTGGAGGGAAACGTCCTTCAGCCCCTTGCCATCGAAGTATTGCAGGGTGAAGTCGGGTGCCATCGCGCCGAGCTTGACCGTGGGCGGAGGCAAGGGCGGCGGGGGCGCGGGCGCTTTCTTGGTGGTCTCCGCTCGCAGTTGGCGGGAATCGGGCGATTGCAGCAGGCCGGTAAGAACCAGACCGACAGCGAGCACAGTCAGCAGGACTTTACGCATAGAGCGGGCTCCTCTCAGGGGCGCTTGAGAGCAAGCCTAACTCGCTCGGACGCCTGCGTCAACGCCGTTGCGCGGACTGGCCCCAGCCGTTACAGTGGTGCGAGCCTTCTTCCACCCGTGAAGACGCGGTCCCTGAGCAAGACGAATCCGTCGCGACAGGCGCGGACCAAGAATGGCGCCCGCGCCGGGCGTGCTTCCGACAAGTACCAGCGCATCCTGGACGCGGCGGTAGAGGTGATCGCGGAGAGCGGTTACTTTCAGGCGCGGGTGACGGATATCGCCGCACGGGCGGGCGTGGCCGACGGCACCATCTACCTCTACTTCAAGAACAAGGAGCAGATCCTGATGGCGGCCATCGACTCCGCGTTCGCCGCCTTCCTGGAGCGCACCCGGGCGGAGCTCTCCCGCACACAGGAACCCCGCGAGCGCCTGCGGCGGCTGGCCCAACTGCACCTGGAGACGCTGGGAGCCAACCGCAACCTGGCCATCGTGTTTCAGACCGAGCTGCGCCAGAGCGCCAAGTTTCTGGCACAATTCTCGCACCAGCGGCTGATCGAGTACTTCGACCTAATCCGCGAGGTGGTGCGCGAGGGCCAGCAGGCGGGCGTCTTCCGCCGCGGGCTGTCAGACAAGATCGTGGCCAACTGCTTCTTCGGCGCCCTGGATGAGATGGTGACCTCCTGGGTGCTGAGCGAGCATGACTACCCCCTGGCGGGCGCAGCCGACGCCGTGGTGGACGTGATCCTCAAGGGCATGGAGACCCGGGCGGAAGCATGAACACCATCAACGAGGTCTTCTACGCGGCGATCGAGCGCAACCTCGACCGCCAGATGTTGTTCAAGCAGACCATCCAGTGGATTTCCATCTCCGCCAGCGAGCTCTACCGCGACGTGACAGGGACGGCGCGGTCGCTGGCGGCCTGGGGCATCGGCAAGGGTGACCGGGTGGCCATCCTCAGCGAGAACCGCCCAGAGTGGGCGGTGGCCGATTTCGCCACATTGATGTTGAGCGCGGTGGACGTCCCCATTTACACCACGCTGACCGGGGAGCAAACCGCGTACATCCTGAAGGATTCAGGGGCGCGGGTCATCTTCGTCTCCACCGCCGACCAGCTCAAGAAGGTGCTTTCCATCAAGGGGCGGACGGCGCTGGAGAAGATCGTGGTGATGGATTACATCGGCATCACCGAGGGAATACCGATGCACCGGCTGATGGTGAACCAGCCCAAAAGCCGCGACCCGGAGCTGGACGCGCGCGCGCTGGCCATCGGCCCCGATGACCTGGCGACCCTCATCTACACTTCGGGCACCACGGGCACGCCCAAAGGCGTGATGCTCACCCACGGCAACCTGGCCTCCAACCTGGAGCAGATCGACCGCTTCCAGTGGACGACGGGGGAGGTGGGAATCTCTTTCCTTCCCTTGTCGCACATCACGGCGCGCCACCTGGACTACACCTTCTTCAAGCGCGGCGTGACCATCGCCTACTGTCCCGACCTGGACCGCCTGCCGCAAACCCTGCTGGAGGTGCGGCCGACGGTGCTGGTAGGCGTACCCCGCATCTACGAGAAGGCGCGCGCCTACATCGAGCGCAGCAGCCGGCCTCCGCTGAAGCGTCCTTTTTTCAACTGGGCGCTGCGGGTGGGCCGCGCCCACAAGGACGAGGTTCTGGCGGGCAGGCAGCCCACCGGCTTGGCTTGGAAGCTGGCCGACGCCCTGCTGTTTTCCAAGGTGCGCAAGAACTCCGGAGGCCGGGTGCGGACGTACATCTCCGGGGGAGCGCCGCTGGGGGTGGAGCTGGCGGAGTGGTTTGCCTCGGTGGGCATCGTGATCCTCGAAGGATATGGCCTGACCGAAACCTCGCCGGTCATCGCAGTGAACACTCCAGCGGAACACAAGCTGGGCACGGTGGGCAGGCCGGTTCCCAACATCCAGGTGAAGATCGCCGAGGATGGCGAGATCCTGGTGAAAGGACCCTCGGTCTTCAAGAGCTACTGGAACCTGCCGGAGGAAACCAAGAACGCCTTTGAGGACGGCTGGTTCAAGACCGGAGACATCGGGAGCCTGGACGCCGAGGGTTACCTCACCATCACCGACCGGAAGAAGGACCTGATCAAGACCTCGGGCGGAAAGTTCATCGCGCCGCAGCCGCTGGAGAATGCGCTGAAGGCGAATCCGCTGGTGGCGCAGGCGGTGGTCATCGGCGACCGGCGGCGCTTCGCGTCGGTCATCCTCGCCCCCGACTTCCGCATGCTGGAGGACTGGGCGCGGGCCAACCGAGTGGCCTTCGCCGGGCGCCAGCAGTTGATCGCCGAACCCAGGATCCGAGCGCTGTTCGACGGCATCGTGGCCGACCTCAACCAGCGCCTGGCGCAGTTCGAAACCCTCAAGAAGGTGCTGCTGGTGCCGGATGAGTTTTCGGTCGCCTCCGGGGAGCTGACGCCCAGCATGAAGCTGAAGCGGCGCGTGGTGGAGGAGCGGTACCGTGCGCAGATCGAAGCGCTGTACGCGCAGGAGAAGCCCGACGTCGTGCCTTCGCTCTGAGCGGTCCGTCTGCAGGTCCCTCGCTTCGCTCGGGATGACAAGCATTCGGCCAAGGGTGTGATTACAATATCCCCATGGACTCCTTCGTAATCGCGGGCAAGACCTTCCGCTCGCGGCTAATCGTGGGCACGGGCAAGTACAAGTCCGGGCAGGAGACGGCGCGGGCGCTGGAAGCCTCGGGCGCCGAAATGGTCACCGTCGCCGTCCGGCGGGTGAACCTGGACCGTTCGCGCGACTCGCTGCTCGACTTCATCGACCCCAAGCGCTACTTTCTGCTGCCCAACACCGCCGGCTGTTACACCGCCGACGACGCCATCCGCACCGCCCGCCTGGGGCGCGAGGTGGGGCTCTCCGACTGGGTGAAGGTCGAGGTCATCGGCGACGAGCGCACGCTTTACCCCGACGTGCTGGCCACGGTGGAAGCGACCAAGGTGCTGGTGAAAGAAGGGTTCACGGTGCTGCCCTATACCTCGGACGACGTGGTGGTTGCGAAGCGGCTGCTGGAGGCGGGCGCGAGCGCCATCATGCCGCTGGGAGCGCCCATCGGGAGCGGCCTGGGCATCCAGAACGCAGCCAACCTGCGCATCCTGCGGGAGATGATCACGGGCGTGCCGCTGATCGTGGACGCGGGAGTAGGCACGGCGTCGGACGCCGCCATCGCCATGGAGCTGGGGGCGGACGCGGTGCTGATGAACTCCGGCATCGCCCACGCCGACGACCCGGTGCTGATGGCGGAGGCCATGCAGCACGCCGTGCTGGCCGGGCGCGCCGCCTATCTGGCCGGACGCATGCCCAGGAAGCTCTACGCCACCGCCAGCTCCCCGCTCGAAGGCGTGGTGAAATAACCCTCGCTCCACAGAGAAACGGGCGGCAGCCGCCGCCCGTCCTGGTTTCCGGCAGGTCGTTACTTCTCTGCCATCATGGTGACGCTTGCCACGTGCACGGACTTGGCTTTGGCGTCCACGTGCGCCGCGATGGTGACGTGATGGCCTTCGTGCCCGGCCAGCGCATCGGGGTTCTCCACCATCCAGACGCTCCTGTCGGCATCCGAGACGAATGCCATCTTCGCGCCTTTTTCGATGCACTTCTTGACGCAGGCCTCGCCTCCAGCAGCTGCGTGTTTGGTGGCGCAGCCGGTCTCGCTGACCCACCCGTTGATGTTGCTGGTCTTGCCCTTGTCACTGGCACCAGCCCCCACCACAAACAGGGCGAGCGACATCACCAGCAGAACCACAAAAAGCTTCTTCATACCGTTGCTTCTCCTCTCATCCGCAGTTGAGATTTAATGTCGGCGGGATTGCCGCCGCGGTCTTTAGTACTTTCCAACCCGGCGCCCGGTTTGGGGCGGGCTATCTTTTTACAGCTTCCACCATGCAGATGCAAGTCCGGAGATGGGGATGGCTCCAACCGGTGGAAGGCAGGCGGGAATGTGAGAGCTACTGCTTCTTCTCGGCCGCAGCGGGCGAAGAGCTCTTCTGGGGCTGGTTGGGCAGGGTATAAACGACTTCGCCGGGACGCGCGTAGCGCAGTTGCTCTCGCGCTTCCTTCTCAATAGCATTGGGATCGCTCTTCAGCGATTCGATCCGCGTCGCCATCCGCTCATTCTCCACCTGGAGCTGCTGGACTTCCTTCTCCAGCTTGCGGTACTCGGCGCGCTTCTGCTGATAGGTGAAGAGGCCGTTGGGACCGGCGACCACATGCACGGCCAGCAGGCAGGCCAGCAGGGCCACGCCCGCCGTCGCCAGCTTGCGACGGGAGCGATAGAACCAGTCGGTAGTCTGGTGGACGAGGTCCACGATCGCCTTCACCGGAGCCTGCCGCTTAGGAGCCAAAGATCCACCCCCGGGCCGCGGCGCTGAGCTGGGCCAGGTCCTCGGGCGAGCGGGCTTCGGAGTAGACCCGGACCACCGGCTCCGTCCCCGAAAGCCGGTAGCACACCCAGGAACCGTCCTCCAGCACCAGCTTCAGCCCGTCGATGCGCACTACCTGGCTCACGCGCCTCCCGCAAAACTCCCGCGGTTCCCTTGTTAACTTACTAGTGAACATCTCTTTCACCTCCGGCGTCAAGCGGAAGTTCTCGCGCATGGGGTAAAAGGAACCAACTTCGGCAAATAACGCCTTCAATTGTTGCCCCAGGGAGGTCCCGCGGCGGGCCACCATCTCACAGCAGAGCAGGCCGGCGAGCACGCCGTCCTTCTCTGGGACGTGGTGTCGGATGGAGAGTCCGGCGCTCTCCTCGCCGCCGATGGCGATCTTGTCCTGCTGGATGAGCTCGCCGATGTACTTGAAGCCCACCGGGGTCTCGTACAGCTCCACGCCGTGGTGCTGGGCGAGCGCGTTGATGAGGTTGGTGGTGGAGACCGACTTGGCCACGCCGTTTTTCCAGCCGCGGGTCTCGACCAGATAATCGAAGAGCAGCGCGACGACGTAGTTGGGGTGGAGGAAGGTGCCGTCCTGGTCCACGATGCCGAAGCGGTCAGCGTCGCCGTCGGTGGCGATGCCTATGCCGGCTCCGGTCTCGCGCATCTTCTGGCGCAGGTCGCCGAGTAGGGGGTCGTCGGGTTCGGGCGCGTGGCCGCCGAAGAGCACGTCGCGATAGCTGTGGACAGCAGCCACGGGCACACCGGCCTCTTCGAGCAGCGAGTCGGTGTAGCCGACGGCCGCGCCCCACATCGGATCGCAGGCCACCTTCAACCCCGCCTTGCGGATGGCGGCGAGATCCACAATCTCTTTCAGCCGCGCCAGGTACGCCGGTTTGACGTCGATCTGTTCGTGCGGCGTGGCGCGGGTGGCTGCGGCCGAGGGCTGCTGGTCGCCCGCCACGGTCTCCGCTTCAATCTTTTTCGTGACCTCGGGGAGAGCGGGCGCGCCGTCCGGCGTCGAGAACTTGATGCCGTTGTACTCGGGAGGATTGTGGGAGGCGGTGATGTTGATGGCGCCGTCGGTCTGGAGGCGGCGCACCTCGAAGGAGATGGCCGGGGTAGGCGCTGGGTCCGAAACCACCAGCGGCGCGATGCCGTGGGCGCTCAGGATCTCCGCGGCCAGGGAGACGAAGGTCTCGCCCAGGAAGCGTGGA
This sequence comes from Terriglobales bacterium, assembly GCA_035937135.1. Lineage (NCBI taxonomy): Bacteria > Pseudomonadati > Acidobacteriota > Terriglobia > Terriglobales > Terriglobales bacterium. The sequence goes on along the minus strand of DASYVL010000169.1, from coordinate 17,442 downwards.
TCGCGGCCGACGATGAGGCGCGCTCCGGCAGGCTTCTGCGAGCTCACGTAACGCGCGATTCCGGTGGCGGCACGGCGCACGTTGGCGAAGGTGAACTCTTCGCACAGGACCGCGCGCCAGCCAGAGGTACCGAATTTGATCTGGACGATCACAAAACTAAGCAGTCACCAATCAGTAGGCAGCATTCAGCGCCTTTTGGTGCTAGATTCTTGCTGATTGCTGCGTGCTGAATGCTGAGTGCTGATTTTATATGACCGACAAGAAAATCATCCTCTCGACCGCCGGCTCGCGGGAAGAGGCGCAGAAGATCGCGCGCTCGCTGGTGGAGCGCAAGCTCGCCGCCTGCGTGAACATCGTGGGGCCCATCGAATCCGTGTACCGCTGGCAGGGCGCGGTGGAGACCAGCGAGGAGTTTCTGCTGGTCATCAAGACCACGGCGGCCGCCTACGAGCGCGTCCGCGACCTGATTCGCCTGCTGCACTCCTACGAGCTGCCGGAGTGCATTCAACTCTCCATCGAAGATGGCCTGCCCAAGTATCTGGAGTGGATCGGGAAATCGGTGGAATGAACGTGGGCTAGATCGCCCGCAGCGCCTGGTCGAGATCGGCGAGGATGTCGTCCAGCTCCTCGATGCCCACCGAGATGCGCACCATGCCGTCGGTGATGCCGATGGCCTTCCTGCCTGCCTTGCCCAGCGCGGCGTGAGTCATGGTGGCGGGATGGGAAATCAGGGTCTCGACTCCGCCCAGCGATTCGCCCAGCGAGCACACGCGCACCCGGGCGAGCATGCGCTTGGCGTTCGCCAGCGAGCCGGTCTCAAAGCTGATCATGGAGCCGAAGCCCGACATCTGCCGCCGGGCCAGCGCGTGCTGGGGATGCGCGCGCAGCCCGGGATAGAAGACCGCTTTCACCTTGCGATGGCGGTTGAGGAAGGCGGCGACGGCGCGGCCGTTCTCATCATGCTTCTCCATGCGCACGGCCAGAGTCTTCACTCCGCGCAGCACCAGCCAGCACTCGAAGGGCGAGAGGATCGCCCCCGCCGCCTTCTGGATGAAGGCGAACTTTTCCGCCTGGTCCTTGCGGGTGCAGACGATGACGCCGCCCAGTCCGTCGCTATGGCCGTTGAGGAATTTGGTGGTCGAGTGAATGACCATGTCCGCGCCCAGGGCGATGGGCTGCTGGAAATAGGGCGACATGAAGGTGTTGTCCACCACCAGCTCCACCTTGCGGCGGCGGCAGATGCGGCTGATGGCGCTGATGTCGCTCACCGACATCAGCGGGTTGGTGGGCGTCTCCACATAGACGATGCGGGTGTTGGGACGCAGGGCGCGCTCCACGGCACTCGCCTGGGAAGTGTCCACGTAGGAGAACTGCAGGCCGTAGTTGGCGAGGATCTGGTTGAACAGCCGGGGGACGCCGCCATAGACGTTGTGCGAGCAGATGAGGTGGTCGCCACCCTTTAGCGTTGTGCACATGGCGTTAATCGCCGCCATGCCGCTGGCGAAGACGTGCGCCGAGCGTCCGCCCTCGAGCGCCGCCAGGTTCTGCTCCAGGCGGGTCCGTGTCGGATTCGAGACCCGGGCGTACTCGTAGCCCTTGTGCTTCCCGATGCCCTGCTGCACGAAGGTGGAGGTGGCAAAGATGGGAACGGTGACGGCGCCGGTGGAAGGGTCGGGCTCCTGGCCGGAGTGGATGGCGCGAGTGGCGAAGCCGGGGTTCTTTTTCATATGGATTCGATGTAAGGGAAAACGCGCCGCTGCAAAAGTTCCGGCTACACCCCGCCCTCGAAGATGTTCTTCGACAAGTACCGCTCGGCAGAGTCCGGGATCATGGTGACCACGCGCTTCCCTGCTCCCAGCCGCTTGGCGATTTGCACAGCGGCATACACGCTGGCGCCGCCGCTGGAGCCGGCGAGCACGCCCTCCTGGGCGGCGAGCTGCTTCACCATGCCGAAGGCCTCGAGGTCGTTGACCATAAGGATCTCGTCCGAAACGCGGGCGTCGTAGGTCTTGGGGATGAAGCTGGAGCCGATGCCCTCCACCTTGTGCTCGCCCGGGGGTCCGCCACCCAGGACCGAGCCCTGAGTCTCGACCGCCACCGCCAGCAGGTGTGGCAGGCGCTCCTTCAAGAACCGCGCCACACCGGAGAACGTGCCGCCGGTGCCCACGCCGAGGACCACGGCGTCCATGCGTCCCTGCATCTGCTCGAAAATCTCGCGGCCGGTGGTTTCGTAGTGGTAGTCGGGGTTGGCGGGATTTTCGAACTGCGAGCACATGAACGATCCGGGGATGGAGGCGGCAATCTCCTTGGCGCGGGCGATGGCGCCCCGCATGCCCTCGACGTCCACGGTGCGGATGACCTCGGCGCCCAAGGCCCGCATCACCTTGACCTTTTCCTCGGAGAAGCGCTCCGGCACGCAGAATATGACGCGATAGCCGCGGTTCACGCCGATGAGCGCCAGGCCGATGCCGGTATTGCCGGCGGTGGCCTCGATGAGGGTGGCCCCGGGCTGGAGCCTTCCCTCCTCCTCGGCGCGGCGGATCATGCCGATGGCGGCGCGGTCCTTCACGCTGCCGCCGGGGTTCATGTATTCGAGCTTGGCGAAGACTTCGGCAGCGCCCGCCGGAACCACGCGCCGCAGGCGCAGCATGGGAGTGTCGCCTACCAGTTGGGTGATGTCGTCGGCGACTCGCAGGTGGGCAGCTTCGGCGGTTTTCATTCTGAGTACAGACTACGGGAGCGGCGGGAAAACCGTCAATCGCTTCGCGCACAGCGCCTTGTGACTTGATATGCTAGCGGCGGGATGACGCGTAGTGGGCTAGTACGAGCTGGCTTTTCCTCCACCTTTCGCCGCCCGGCGGTGATCGCGGCGGAGATCGCGTGGCGCTGGAGCTTCGGCGCAGCCGCCGGAGCGCTGGTGACCGTAGCCGTGCTGCGCTTCCTCGCCAGCATCACGGTGACCGATGGCGACCTGCTCGCTCTGCGCTCCCGCATCCCGCAGTTGATGGCGGATGCGATCCTCCACATCTTCGAAGGTTCCGGGCCGCGGCTGCTCCGGCTGACGCTCATCGTGACCCCGGCGGTTTCGGCGCTGTGGATCCTGGCGGCTTCCGCCGGCCGCGCCGCCACCCTGCGCGCCCTGCTCCGGGATGCTCCCGCTTCCTTCACCCGGCGCCACGACCTGTGGTCGCTGGTGGGAGTGAACTTCCTGCGCGTGGCCGTGAGCCTGCTTGGAGTGTTGGCCATGGTGGGCTCCGCCATCCTGGCCGGGCTTGCCGCCAGCATCGGTGACGAGCCCAGCGTCCTGCTGTTCAACGTCGTCTTCCTGGGATTGCTGTTCCTGGTGAGCCTCTCCTGGTCCACGCTGAACTGGTACTTCTCGCTGGCGCCCATCTTCGTGGTGCGCGACAACCGCGGCGCCCTGGGCGCGGTGGCCGACGCGGTGCACCTGGTGCGGCGGCGCGGCGGCGACTTCACCTCAGTCAGCACGCTCTACGGCCTGATCAAACTCTTCTTGATCGGTGTGGCCACCGTGGTCTCGCTGGTCCCGCTGGCCTTCATTGCGGAGTGGCCCTGGCAGCTCACGACCATGTTGTTTGTGGTAATCACGCTGGCCTACTTTGCCGCCGCCGACCTGCTCTATGTCGCGCGGCTGGCCAGCTATCTGGCGATCGCGGAGCCAGAGCGGGCAAGCAACCCGCAGCCGGCTCCCGTAGCCGCCCCGGTTTCGCCCGCGGCGAGTGCACCCGGCTCGGGCGAGGTGGCAGGACCGGCCAGCAGCTGATCGCGAACTGCTTGTTGCCAATTACCGGTTTTTCTGAGAAAGTGGGATGTGGACGCCCGCTCCATCGTCATCCTCGACTTCGGCTCCCAGTACACCCAGCTCATCGCCCGACGCATCCGCGAACAGAATGTTTTCTCGGTCGTCCTTCCCTGCACCGCGACGCTCGACGAAGTAAAGAGCTACGCGCCGGCGGGCATTATTCTCTCCGGCGGGCCGTCGTCGGTCTATGACGCCGACGCTCCGCCCGCCGACGAGCGGGTGCTGGCGCTGGGCCTGCCCGTGCTCGGCATCTGCTACGGATTCCAATACATGGCCTACAAGCTGGGCGGCAAGGTGCGCCCCGCCACCAAGCGCGAGTACGGCCACGCCCAGGTCGAGGTGCTCGACGATTCGCGCCTGTTCCAGGACCTACCGCGAACGCTTCAAGTCTGGATGTCGCACGGCGACGAGGTGCTGGAGCCGCCGGCGGGATTCACGGTGATGGGGAAATCGGACGGCGGGCTGGCCGCGTTCGAAGATCCCAGCCGAAAGATGTGGGCCATCGCCTTCCACCCCGAGGTCCACCACACCAAGCGCGGCACCGATCTGCTGAAGAACTTCGTCTTTGGCATCTGCAACGCCAAGCCCGACTGGACGGCGCAGCAGTTCATTGACGCCACCATTGCCGATGTCCGCAAGACGGTGGGCGAGGGGCGGGCCATCTGCGCGCTTTCCGGCGGGGTGGATTCGGCGGTGGCGGCAACGCTGGTGCATACGGCTTTAAAGCAAAAAGATGGTGGCTCGCGGCTGACCTGCGTCTTCGTCAACAACGGCGTGCTCAGGAAGAACGAGTTCCAGAAGGTTCAGGACAAGCTGCGCCAGTTGGGGGTCAACCTGGTCGCAGTGGATGCGAGCGAACGTTTCCTGAAGAAGCTGGCGGGCGTGACCGACCCGGAGCAGAAGCGGCGCATCATCGGCGGGGAGTTCATCGCGGTGTTCGAGGAGGCGGTGGAGAAGCTGCCGTCTGCGAAGGTCGAGTGGCTGGTGCAGGGCACGCTCTATCCCGACGTCATCGAGTCGCGTTCGGTGCGCGGGCCGTCACAGACTATCAAGACGCACCACAACGTCGGCGGGCTTCCGGCGGAGATGAAGCTTAAGCTTATCGAGCCGCTCAAAGATTTGTTCAAAGATGAAGTCCGGCGCATCGGGAAAGATCTTGGTCTGCCGGACGAAATCCTCCAGCGCCAGCCCTTCCCCGGGCCGGGGCTAGCCGTCCGCATCCTGGGCGAGGTCACGCCGGAGCGCATCCAGCTGCTGCAGGAGGCCGACGACATCGTGGTGACCGAGATCAAGAACGCGGGCCTCTATAACAAAGTGTGGCAATCGTTCGCGGTGCTGCTGCCTGTGATGTCGGTGGGCGTGATGGGCGACCAGCGAACGTATGCGTACACCTGCGCCATCCGTGCCGTGCACTCCGAAGACGGCATGACCGCCGACGTGGTCGAGCTGCCCTGGGAGGTGTTGAAGCGCATATCCTCGCGGATCGTAAACGAGATCAAGGGTATCAACCGCGTGGTGTACGACGTGAGCTCGAAGCCGCCGTCAACGATTGAGTGGGAGTAGGAGAATCGGGCGAGCTGGCGATCGGGTGATCTAGAACCGCATCAAGTCCTTCCCTGCTACAACCTTTCCATTGAAGCGCTTGCTGACGCGTTCGACAATCGCCTTGTCCTCGTTGCCGGGGACGAGGTGAGTCAGCACCAGCAGCTTCACGCCGGCCCTCTGCGCAACGTCTCCGACCTCCTCAGGGCTCGTGTGGTAGTGCTTTAGCCGGGCGGCGATCTCCGGGGTATCCACCTTGTCGAGGTACTCGGGCAGATAGACCTCGTGGACGAGCACGTCCACACCCGCAGCGTGGCGGATGAGGTTCTCGCTGGGGCGGGTGTCGCCGGAGATGACGATGCTCCTGCCGCGCGAATCGAAGCGGTAGCCGAAGGCGGGCTCGACCGGGTGGTGGTCCACAGCGAAGGCGGTGATGGTGACGTCCGCGTCCTGATAGACCACTCCTTCGCGGATCTCGTGGACGTTTATTTTAGCGCCCTCAGCGGGCTGTATCTCAGTGAGATCGCGGCGGATGTGAATGTCTTCCTTGAAGTATTCCAGCAGCGCCTTGGCGGCGGCCTTTGTGCCCTTGGGACCGTAGAGTTCGAGCGGCGTCTTGCGGCCGAAGATCCAGGTGCTGGTGAAGAGGTCGGGCAGACCGGAGGTGTGGTCGGAGTGCAGGTGGGTGAGGAAGACGGCCTGCACCTGCTTGAGCTTGAATTCGGTGGCGGCCAGGCGCAGGACCACGCGTCCGGCGTCCACGATGAAGACCTTGTCGCCGACCACGACCGCCGTGGACGGCCCGGCGCGCTCCGGGTCAGGACGCGGGAAGCCTGTGCCCAGCAGGATGACCTGCATGGGCGGCGGCGCGGGATTCTTCGGCGGCTCCTGGGCGGGGGCGAAGAGGGCGAGAAGAAGGGCGCAAATCAGGCAGTGTTTCACGGAGCGGTTTGGTGGCTATAGAGGTCCCTCGACTCGCCCTTGGTCGCTCGCCGCACGGCGGGCTTCTTCGGGCTCGCTCGGGATGACAAAATCACTGAATCACTCGATCGCCAAATCACCCGATCGCCAGATTACCCGACGGCCTCACTTCTTCTTCCGCGGGTCGTCCTGAGCATTCACGTAGGTCAACACCCAGGGCCCGTTGCCGTGGAGCTGGATGACGGTCTCACCTTTAGCCATGGCGAAGTGGTGGCTGCCAGGCTTGATCCAGATGAAAGTGCCGACGGGTACGCCTACCATCTTCGCCTCGTCGAACTTGTCGCCCATGCCGACGCGGAAGCTGCCGGAGATGAGCGTGACGTGTTCCATGCGCGGATGGGAGTGCGGCGGAATCTTGTAGCCGTTGGGCATCTTCAGGCGCATGGTGAACTCGCCCGGCTTGGAGGGGTTGCCCTCCAGCACCGCCAATTGAGCGCCAGCGGGCAGGATGTCCGGCGCCGGTCCCCACTGCAATTCGGCCGGAGCCCAGGCCTTGTGGTCTTCTGCAGCTGGTTTCGCGGCCGGCGTGGCGGCGGTTGGTTTGCTTGCGGGTTGCGCCAGAGCTACGGCGCAAATCAGTACCAGAATCCAGGGAATGAATCTCCTCATGGCTTACCTCCTGATTTTGGGGCGCTTGGCCCCGTTCAACTTTCTCAAATGAAAAATCCCTCGCTGCGCCCGACGTGGCAGGCTCCGCGCGGGATGACAATCCACACAAGTTTACTCCGCGCCTCCGCGTTGAGCTACGCTCCGACTACCGCCGCTTCCTTCACCCCGTAGATCTCGTACCAGGGCGTGGCGGCCTTGAGGCGATCGTTGACGTTGGAGATGTTCTTCACGCCCTCGGTCTCCAGCCATTTGCGAAAGGCATCGGCGCCTTGCTTGCCGTACACGGGGATGCCGTCTTTCCAGGTGGCGCGGCCACAGAGCACGCCGGCGAACTTGACGCCCGATTCGGCGGCCAGCTCCAGCGCCTCGGTGAATTCGGCGTTGGAGACGCCGGCGGAGAGATAGATGAAGGGCTTGGTCGAGACCGCGGCGGCTTCCCGGAAGAACTGGATCGCTTCCTGCTTGCTGTAGGCTTTCTGGCCGCCGTAGACCTTGGTACCCTCGACGAACTTCATGTTGATGGGCACCTCGACCTTCATCACGTCCACGCCATAGCGCTCCTGGGTGAACTGCTTCATCGCGGCGATGACCGCCTGCGGCTTCTTCTTGGCGAAGTCGAGGTTCTTCTCGTCCACGCCTTCCTCATAGGTGACGAACTCGAGGAAGAAGGGGATATCGTTGGCGCGGCACTCGTCGCCCAGGCGCTCCACCCAGGCGTGCTTGCGGTCGTTGACGTCCTTGGGATCGAAGGGCGTGTAGTAGAGCAGGATCTTGATGCAGTCGGCGCCGGCTTCCTTCAGGCGGCGTACGGACCAGTGGTCCAGCAGGTCAGGCAGGCGGCCGGGACCGGTCTTGTCGTAGCCGGTCTTCTCATAGGCGAGCAGCAGCCCGGCGTTCTTGGAGCGGCGCTTGGAGGCGGGCAAGCCCCACTCCGGGTCGAGCAGAATGGCCGAGGCGTGCTTGGTCAGGACTTCCGTGACCAGCGACTTGAACTCCTCCATCATGGCGTCGGAAATGTCGCCGCCCTTCTCCTTGGCCAGCGCCTTCTGCAGCGAGCCGCGCTGGTCCATGGCGGCGGCGGCGATGACCCCGCGCTCGTTCGAAACCGCTTTCATGCCGGCGAGTTTTCCAGGGGTGAGCTTCATGGGAACCTCCTGATGAGGATTGCGGGGAGAATTCTACCTCACCACGGAGGCACGGAGACACAGAGGAGTTCGCAATGAATCAAGGAACCTAGAGTCCGCTCTCTCCGCGACTCCATGACTCCATGACTCCGCGGTTCAGCTACTGCCTTAAAGTCAGCTTATTGAGGACGGCTTGCTGCTTAGCGACCAGCGACTCGATACCCTTGCGCGCCAAGTCCATCATCTTCTTGAGCTGGGCGTCGTCGAAGGGACGCTGCTCGGCGGTGGCCTGCAGTTCTACGAAGCGCTTGCCGCCGGTCATGACGAAGTTCAGGTCCACCTCGGCGCGGGAGTCTTCCTCATAGCTGAGGTCAAGCAGGACCTCGCCGTCCACCACGCCCACGCTGGTGGCGGCCACGTAGTCGCGGATGGGCGCGGCGGAGAGCGTGCCCGCGTCCACCAGCTTCTGCATGGCCAGGCCCAGGGCGACGAAGGCCCCGGTGATGGAAGCGGTGCGGGTGCCGCCGTCGGCTTGGAGGACGTCGCAGTCGATCCACAGGGTGCGCTCTCCCAGGCGGGCCAGGTCGGTGATGGCGCGCAGCGAGCGCCCGATGAGCCGCTGGATCTCGTGGGTGCGTCCGCCGACGCGGCCGCGGCTGGATTCGCGCGGGGTGCGGGTCAGGGTGGAGCGCGGGAGCATCCCGTACTCGCAAGTGATCCATCCTTTGCCCCGGCCGCGCAGGAAGTTGGGCACGCCCTCGTCCACCGACGCGGTGCAGATGACGCGCGTGTTGCCGAGCTCGATGAGCGCCGAGCCCTCGGCGGTGGCGAGATAGTCTGGCGTGATTTTCACCGGACGCATCTGCTCGGGGGCGCGATTGTCGCTTCGGTAAACCATGGGAAGCAACGATTCTAAGCCTGAAGCTTGAAACTTGAAACAAGTCCGCAGGAGACGGCCTGACGGCCGTCTCTACGGCAGGCGGTCGAGGTCCACGCGGGCGACGTCCTCGACCGGATGCCCGAGGAAGCGTTCGCCCAGGCGGCGGAATTTTTCCACCGAGTCGGTGGAGAAGAAGCGTAGCGCCGGCGTCCCGCCGGCTGTGGCGCGGGCATCTTGCCCGCGGGGTGGGAGCGAGGACGCTCCCGCGACTGCCGCCGAGACGGCGGCGCTACGCGCCACCGCTTGGGCGGTGGACTCGGCGGAATCCACAATCGTCACCGAAGGCGGGGCCAAGCGGCGCAGCAGCGGCTTGAGCAGCGGATAGTGAGTGCAGCCCAGCACCATCACGTCCGCGCTCGCCGGGCCGTTCTTGAAGAGTGCGTCCAAATAGATATGCGCGACTTGCTCGGTGACGGGATGGTCGGTCCAGCCCTCCTCGACCAGGGGGACGAAGAGCGGGCAGGCCTGCTCGCGGGCCTCGATGCCTCGAGCGGCGAGCGCCCGCTGGTAGGCGTGGCTGGAGACGGTTCCTTCCGTGCCGATGACCACGGCCTTGCGGGTGCGGCTGGCGGCGGCGGCAGCGTCCGCGCCCGGCTCGATGACACCGATGACCGGCACGCGCACCGCAGCGGTGATTTCCTGGAGCGCGAGCGCGCTGGCGGTGTTGCAGGCGACCACCAGCAGCTCGATCTTCTTGTCCTCCAGAAAGCGGGCGGCGGAGATGGCGTAGCGCGCCACCGTCTCCACCGACTTCGATCCGTAGGGGAGCCGCGCGGTGTCGCCGAAGTAGAGGTAGTCCGCCGCCGGGACGAGCGCCACCAGCTCCTTGAGCACGGTTAGGCCACCCACGCCGGAGTCGAATACGCCGATGGCGGGACGCGGGCTCAATGCATCTCCTTCGCCAGCTCGTGCACGGTGGCCACATCGTAGAACGACATGAGGTCGGCGTGGCCCGCCAGGGTCTCACGCTCCTTGCCCTCGACCAGGATCTTGACCCGGGTGATGCCGTTGTCATTGGCGGCCAGCGTGTCGACCAGGGAGACGATGGTCAGCGACTCCACGAAGATGCCGGAGCGGTGAGCGTCGGCGAAGGCGGCGGTGGTATCGATGACGGCGAGGTTGCCCTGGAAGAGATACACGTCCTTGATATCCGAGCCTTCGGCCAGGGGGTGGGGTGACGGCTTCTTCACGTATTCGTTCAGCAGGGCGCGCAGGACCTCACGCGCGCGCAGGGCCCGGTCCTCGGGCAGGACCACGGTGGCCTCGCGCCGACGCAGCACACCTTCGTCATCGTAGGCGATGACCAGCACCACACGCTCGGGAGTGCCGGCCACGGGTGGGGTCACCGGACGGGTGTCGGCGACACGGCGCCGCTGCTCTTCCGCCTTGCGCTTCTCGTTGAGGACGTAGAAGCCCAGGACGCACGCCCCAACCAGCAAAAGGACGATGGTGATCTGCGCGTGGCGGGGAATCATTGAGCTCCCTCCAAGCGGGCGCGGGCGGCGAGCACCGCGTCGGCCACGGCGCCGGCTACGGCGAGCTGGAGGTTGGGGGAGTGGAAGGCGCGCGCGTCGGTGGCCGGGACGTTCACCTCGATGGCCACAGCCGCAGCGGCGATGTTGTTCAGCGGGCGCACGGGCGCTTCCAGAGACTCGGCGGGGATGCGCCGGCGTCCCAACTGCAGCGTGATGCCGTCGGCCACCGCGTGGCTGGAGTTCGCGTAGCGGGCCTGTGCCGTCTCCCAGGGCAGGAAGACCATGCTACCCTCGGCGGAGGGCTGCAGCATCGAGCTGTAAACCCGTACGCCGGAGCCCATGGTGCCGGCGTGGATAGTAAGAAAGAGGGCGGCGTGCGAGGCGTTGGCCATCTCGGCGCGCTGCTGCAGGGCGAGAGCGGTGTCGGCGTCGCGCACCATCACCGCGGTGATGCCGCGGTTCTGCAGTTCGGCGCGGATGCGGCGCGCGAAGGCCAGAGTGACGTCCTTTTCGGCGATGTCGTTGCCCAATTCGGCTCCGCGGTCGTTGCCGCCGTGGCTCGCGTCCACCAACACCAGGTAGCGCGAGCGCGGGAACTCCGCCGGCGCCGTTTTTGCCTGCCCCGACGGCGTAGCTGCGGTCACCGGCAAGGGAGGCGCGGCCGGCTCCACGGACGAAGCCGGTGGCGGAGCCTGGGCGCGCGCTGCCTGGGTCGGGGCGACACTCACGGTGATGGTCCGCCCGCCGTTCGAGAAGCTGGCCAGGAGCGGCGCGCCGCCGGAGACGGTCAGTTCGGCGATGCCGCTCGATTCGTCGTAGGCCAGCGAGGAGATGGTCTTGTCGTCGAAGCTGAAGTTCTCGGCGCCGGAGACCACCGGGTCGCGCGCGAAGACCATCTTCAGCCTGCCGCCTTCGGTGCTGATGGCGGGGCTGACCGGCATGGAGAAATTGAGGACCAGCGCCGGAGGTTCCGTCTTCTTCAGTTCGGCGGTGAAGCGCGCCCCGGTGTTGCCGATGAAGACGCGGCGGGCGGATTCGTGGACGTCCACGCGCGTATCCAGGAAGCGGGAGAGCAACGTGGCGAGGGAGTGGAGCGGCACGAGCGGCCGTCCGCTCTCCACCACCAGCGGCGCCGAGAGCTCGACCTTATTGCCGCCGATCTTGCCCTTGGTCTTGCCTTCGGTGAAGCGGGCTTCTACACCGTTCCAGCGAACGGTCCACTCGCGGCCGTCGCTCGAGGCCGAGGCCTTACCCAGCGGCTCGAGCAGATCGAGCAGCCCGACGTACTCTTTGCGCTCGCGCTCGACCACTCCCAGACGGTAGCTGGTCTGCGGCGCATAGACGGAAACGCGCCTCTCTTCGAGCGATCGCGACACGTCTCCTCCCAGCCAGAGGACGGCCAGCGCCAGCACCAGGCCGGCGAGGCGAGGCTTCGGAAGCGCGCGGTTAATGCGCATAAATGGTCAGCCCGCTGAGCAGCTTGGGATAGAAGTCCGTGGACTTCTGCGGCAAGACTTCGCCGGCGAATGCGACGTCGCGCACCTGCTCGATGCGCGCCGGATTCATCAGAAAACCGACGTTGGCGCCGGCCTGCACCCGGGCCATGGCTTCGGCGGCGTCGCGCAGGTAGGCAAGGTGGCGCTCCTCGCGCACGGCCTTCTCCGAGACGCCGAGCACGTGTTCGAGGAGGATCCGGTGCAGCAGCACGACATCGAGTCCGCGCTGCCGGGGGGAGACGTCGCCGAGCAATCTGTCCGCGGCGCCGGCGCGCGCCCGCAGCAGGAAAACTCCGCCCGAAGTGACCGCGGCAAGGGCCGGACCTTCCTTGCCGGCGGCCTGGAGCAGTGCGACCACCTGTCGTGCCTCCATCTGCGTTCCCGCGGCATTCACTTCGAAGTACTCCTGCGCGCCGCGCACCAATTCCTCGGCGTGAAAGTTCTCGAGGCCGGAGACCACGCGATGCGTGGGCAGAATCACCAGCCCTTCGCTCTCCATGGGGAAGAGCGCAACCATCACGCGCTCCGATGCCGCATCGCTGGCGGCGCCGCCTGCCCGCTGCCGCATGAGATTGCGATACTCGAGCGCAGTCTCGTAGCGGTGGTGGCCGTCGGCGATGAGCAACTTTTTCTCCGCCATCTTGTCGCGGATGAACTCGATCTCTTCCCTATTGGACACCTTCGACAGGCGGTGCAGCGCGCCGTATTCGTCCCGGACTTCGGCCTCCGGCGGGCGCTCGGTGTTCAAACGCGGCTCCAGTTCCCGCTGCGGGTCGCTGTAGAGCAGGAAGAGGGGCTCGAACTGCGCCGCGGTCGCCTGCAGCAGCTTCAGGCGGTCTGCCTTGGGAGCGGAGAGGGTGCGCTCGTGGCGGCAGATGACACCGCTCTGGTAGTCCTCCAGCTGCACCAGCGCGATGAAGCCGGTGCGCTCGCGCTCGCCGTTTGCGCCGGGCATTGGGAAACGTTGGGAATAGGCGTAGAAAGCCGGCTCCGGGTCGGCGCGCAGGATGCCCTGCCGCCGCCACTCGCAATAGGAGTCGGCCGCGCGAGTGTAGGCGTTCGAGGTCTCGTCGTCGCCCTCCTGCCGCTTTCCCAGCACCAGCCGGACAAAGTTGTAGGGGCTGGAGGCGTAATAGCGCTCCTGCATCTGGGGAGTGATCTTGTCGTAGGGCTGGGTGAGCAGCTCCGCCAGCGGCGCCGCGGCGGGGTCGTAGCGCAGTGCCCGAAAGGGAGAGATTTCCGCCATGAAAAAGCAGAGCCCTTGAATTGTAACAAGACGCCGGCCAACGCCGGCCCCCCCTCGTTGGGGAAGGGCAGAGTGGGCCCCTGGGAGCGGGCGGGGAGCGCAAGGGCTGTGATACAATCGGCGGAGTTAGAGGCTCCTATGACCCCCGCAGGCAGTCGCGTGAGCGACTTCGCCAGCCCCCAGCCCGGCTCAGGACGCCTTCGCCTGCCTCGAACCGCCTCCTGCCTCGTTGCCGCTGTTTTTCTCGCTGCGCTGCCGATCCTATGGGCCCAGGGCGGCGAACAGGACGTGCACATCACGCCGCGCCCCAAGCCGACCGCGCCCCTTCCCGGCGCTACCGGCGACCCATCGCTCAAGACCCACACCAAGCCCATACAAGTGGAGGTGGACCTGGTGCTGGTGAACGTCACCATCACCGACCCCATGAACCGCCTGGTCACCGGGCTGGAGAAGGAGAACTTCACGGTCATGGAAGGCAACGTGCCGCAGTACATCAAGCACTTCTCGAGCGAGGACGCTCCCGTCTCCCTGGGGGTGATCTTTGACATGAGCGGCAGCATGAGCAACAAAATCGAGAAGTCGCGGGAGGCGGTGGTGGAATTCTTCAAGACCGCCAACCCGCAGGACGAGTTCTTCATGGTCACCTTCGCCGACAAACCGGAGCTGCTGGCGGATTTCACCAAGTCGGTGGAGGAGATCCAGGGCCAGATGGTGTACACGGTGCCCAAGGGACGCACGGCGCTGCTGGACGCGATCTACCTGGGCATCAGCAAGATGCGCCAGGCCGAGCACAGCAAGAAAGCGCTGCTGATCATCTCCGACGGCGGGGACAACCGCAGCCGCTACACCGACGGCGAGATCAAGAACGTGGTGAGAGAAGCCGATATCCAGCTGTACGCCATCGGCATCTACGACCTCAACCCGCCCACACCCGAGGAATCCTACGGGCCCAACCTGCTCAACGAGATCACGGAGACTACCGGCGGACGGGCCTTCCCCATCTACAATGTCAACGAGCTGGCCGACGTGGCCACCAAAATCGGCATCGAGCTGCGCAACCAGTACGTGATCGGCTACCGTCCCACCAACGGCACGCGCGACGGCAAGTGGCGTAAAATCAGAGTGAAACTTATTCCCCCCAAGGGATTGCCGCCACTCCATGTCTACGCGAAGACCGGATACTATGCCCCCTCGGAGTAGGCCCAGTCTCTCCCTGCTTTTCCTTCTGATCTTCTGCGCCGCTTTCCTGGGCGGACAAAACCCTCCGACACAGCAGCCTGCCGGACAGGCTCCGCCGCCGGCGGCGGGCGGCAAGCAGTCCTCGGGCCAGGAGCTGGAGCCGGGCGAGGGCGGCGTCTACAAGATCAAGAAGGAAGTGCAGGAGGTGGTGCTGCACGCCACGGTGGTGGACGAGAAGCAGCGCCTGGTGACCAATCTCGACCGCAGCGCCTTCACGGTGTACGAGGACGGCCAGCCGCAGCAGATCACCTCCTTCCGGCGGGAGGACATCCCGGTCGCCATGGGGATCGTGATCGATAACTCCGGCTCGATGAGCCGGTCGCGCGCCGCGGTGAACCAGGCGGCGCTGAACCTGGTACGCGCCAGCAATCCCCAGGACCAGGTATTTATCGTCAATTTTGCCGACGAGTATTTCCTGGACCAGGACTTCACCTCCAGCATCGTCAAGCTGCAGGAGGCGCTGGAGAAGATCGAGTCGCGAGGCGGCACGGCGCTCTATGACGCCCTCATCGCCTCCGCGGACCACCTCAAGACGAGCGCGAAGCTGGATAAGAAGGTGCTGCTGGTGGTGACGGATGGCGAGGACAACCGCAGCCGTGACCCGCTGGAGCAGGCCGTGGGGAAGGTGGCATTGAACGGTGGACCCACCATTTATGCCATCGGCATCCAGCTGGGAGGAGAGAAGGTGCGGCGGGCCAAGCGAGCGCTCCAGGTACTGGCCGAGCAGACCGGCGGCATCGCCTTCTTCCCCAAAAACCTCGACGAGGTGGATACCGTCTCGCAGGCCGTGGCCCATGACATCCGCAACCAGTACACCATCGGCTACAAGCCCGCCAACCCGCAGCAGGGCGGCGGATACCGCAGCGTGCGGGTGGTGGCCCAATCCAAAGGCTACAAGAACCTTCACGTGCGGACGCGCAGCGGGTATTACGCGACGCAACAGCGCGCGGAGAAGCAGCCAGATCCGAGGTAGCGCCCGGCGCCATACCGGTGGTTGCGGCGCTACTTGACTACGATGTTGACCAGCTTGCCCGGTACCACGATGGCCTTTACCACCTGCTTACCGTCAAGCGAAGCCCGGACTTTCTCATCCGCGAGCGCGAGCTGACGCAGGGCTTCCTCCGAGCTTTCGGCCGGGACTGTGAGCCGGGTGCGCAGCTTGCCGTTCACCTGCACCGCGATCTCGACCTCTTCCTCTTTGGTCAGGGCGGGGGCGAACTGGGGCCAGGGCGCGCGCAGCAGATTCGAGTTCTCTCCCAGGACTTCCCAGAGCTCGTGCGCCAAGTAGGGCGCGAAGGGCGCCAGCAGAAGCACCAGTGTGCGCTGGATCTCGCGCAGCCGGTCGGGCGGGACGCCGCCCGTGGCAATCTGCTCCTCGGCGCCGTAGAGATCGTTCACCAGCTCCATGATGGCGGCGATGGAGGTATTGAAGTGCCAGCGGCCCTCGAAGTCGCGGCTCACCCGCTTGATGGTCTGGTGGAGCTTGCGCTCCAGGGCGCGAGCTGTGGGTGAAGGCGCAGCCGGCTCGCTCGCACCGGCACGAGCGGTGTCGCCCGTATCTACATGTCCATGCTTCATCACGAACCGGTACGCCCGGCTGAGGAAGCGGCTGATGCCCTCGA
Source organism: Terriglobales bacterium (assembly GCA_035937135.1). Taxonomy (NCBI): domain Bacteria; kingdom Pseudomonadati; phylum Acidobacteriota; class Terriglobia; order Terriglobales; species Terriglobales bacterium. The sequence continues at coordinate 1,345 of DASYVL010000169.1, read as the reverse complement.
CGCCAGCCTCCTGCCAATCCAGGTCGCGTTCCGGTGGCGAAGCGAAGAGGCAGTACATGCGGGTGGCGTCGGCGCCGTAGCGGGCGATCATGTCGTCGGGCGAGACCACGTTGCCCAGGTTCTTCGACATCTTGGCCCCGCCCTTGATCACCATCCCCTGGGTGAACAGGCGCTCCACTGGCTCGGAGTCCTTCACCAGGCCCATGTCGCGCATGACCTTGGTCCAGAAGCGCGAATAGATGAGGTGCAGGATGGCGTGCTCGACCCCGCCGATGTACTGGTCGATGGGAAACCAGTAAGCGACGGCAGCAGGATCGAAAGCCGCCGAGGCGTTCTGCGCGCTGGTGTAGCGGTAGAAGTACCAGGAGGAGTCCACGAAGGTGTCCATGGTGTCGGTCTCGCGGCGGGCTGAACCGCCGCATTTCGGACACTTCGTGTTCACCCAATCTTTCAGCCGCGCCAGGGGCGAGCCGCCCTCGAGCGTGATCTCGACGTTTTCCGGGAGAACGACCGGCAGGTCTTTCTCCGGGACGGGCACGATGCCGCACTTCGCACAATAGAGCATGGGAATGGGCGTGCCCCAGTAACGCTGGCGGCTGATGCCCCAGTCCTTCAGGCGATAGGTGACGGTTGCCTTGCCGAATCCCTTCTGCTCGGCGCGTTGCGTCATGCGCGCGATGGCGTCGGAGTTCGCGAGTTCGGTGAACTCGCCCGAGTTCACCAGCACGCTGTCCATGGAGGTATAGGGCAGCCCCTGTGCGTCGCCCTTCTCGGCCTCAGGGCCGCGCGGCTGGATGACGGCGCGAATCTCCAGGCCGTACTTTTTGGCGAAGTCGTAGTCGCGCTCGTCGTGCGCCGGGACGGACATGATGGCGCCGGTGCCGTACTCCATCACCACGTAGTTCGCCACCCAGACCGGCACGCGCTCGCCGTTGAAGGGATTGAGGGCAAAGCGGCCGGTGGCGACGCCGTGCTTTTCCACCAAGCCGACGTCGCCCTCATCGCGCGCCTTGCGCTGCTCTTCGACCAGCTTCTGGACCTCGGCGCGTAACTTCGCGTCCTTCGCGGTGAGCTCGGCGACCAGGGGATGCTCGGGCGCGAGTTGTACCGAGGTGGCGCCGAAGATGGTGTCGATCCGAGTGGTGAAGACGGGGATGGCCGAGCCCGCGGGCCCGGCCGCGCCCTCAAGCTGGAACTCCACGGTGGCGCCTTCGCTGCGCCCGATCCAGTTGCGCTGCATCACGCGCACCTTCTCCGGCCAGCCCGGGAGCTTCTCGATGCCCGAAAGCAGCTCCTCGGCATACTGCGTGGTGCGCAGGAACCACTGCTCCAGTTCGCGCTGCTC
>DASYVL010000168.1 GCA_035937135.1 Terriglobales bacterium | reverse complement strand
CCCTCGCTGCCTTCGCCGCCGGGGCCGTCGGAGGGGCCCTGCGGTGAGCCGAAGAAGCGGTCAAAGAAGTCCTGGAAGGGATCGTCGCCGTCCGGAGTGCGCGGCGCGTTGCGCTTGCGCCGCGGCTGCGGCCGGATGGTGGACTCGGTGTTGATGTTCACCACCGTGGGCTCGATCTGTTGCGCGATGCGCGAGAACGCAGACGAGAGTTGCTGCGGCGACGGAATGCTCAACGGCGTGGCGTCCGCCGTGTTCATCGCCTTGGCCTTCACCCCGAAGGAGATCACGGTACCGATCCCGATGCCCAGGGCCAGCGTCGCCACCACCAGCAGGGTCGAGGCCAGACGCCGCGCCTTCACACGTTCCCACCATCCGCTTACAACCGATCCCATAGTTTTCCCTCCCACCCCAAGACTCGGATTTAGGGGATTATAGCTCGACTCAGAGTCGAAGAAACGCCCTAAAGGGCGTCTTTCGTCCGAACGGTCGGGTGCTATCCCCTGCCAGGTTAGACGCGCGCCGGGTAGGAATGGTTACTCGCCGGCAGGAGTTGTTTCTCCCTCGACCGGCCCTAGCTCTTCCCGGGGCTGGGCCGGGCTTCCCTTCAGCTCGGAAATCAGCACCCCGGCCAGGATTAGGACCGCGCCTGCGCCCGCCCGTTTCCCCAGCCGCTCCCCCAGCATCAGGTAGGAGGTGACCCAGGCGAACACCGGTTCCAGGGCAAAGATGAGCGCCGTATGCGTGGGCGGCGTGAACTGCTGCGCCCAGGCCTGAATGGTGAAAGCGGCGGCGGTGCCCAGGATCCCCGTGATGGCGATGGCCCACAGCACGCGCGGCGTCCAGGTGACGTACACCGTCTCCACCAGCGGCACGGTCAGGGTCATCAGGGTGACGCAGACCGCCAGTTGCAGCACGGCGATCTGCTGAAAGCGGTGCACCTGCGTCGCGCGTCCCAGCAGCACGATGTGGAAGGCGAAGACCAGCGCGCAGCCCAGGGTAAGCAGGTCGCCGCGGTTGACGCTGGCAAACTGCGCGAGGCCCCAGCCGTCCGTCGCGGGGACAGTCAGGAGGTACAGCCCCACGAAGGCGGCGCCCACGCCCGCCAGCGTCCAGCGATTGATGTGCCGCTTCCAGAAGACGGCCAGCACCAGCGGCGTCAGCGCGACCGAGACGCCAGTCAAAAAGCCGGACTTCGAGGGCGTGGTCAGCTTGAGCCCCGTGGTCTGCAGCTCGTAGCCCAGCCAGAGCAGGATGCCCACCACGACGCCGGCTCGCACCGCGCCCCGCGTGAAGCGCGTGAGTTCGCGGCGATAGATCAGCGCCATCAGCAGCGCCGCCAGGCCCATGCGCACCGCGTTGAACAGGAGCGGGGAGATGTCTTCGAGCGCTTCCTTGATGACCACAAAGGTCGCGCCCCAGACTACCGTCACCAGGGCCAGCAGGATGTGAGCTTTGAGGGCGCGAGACATGGGGAATCTGTAATTTCTAATTTGTAATTTGTAATTTGTGACTTGGATTCTGCGAGGCCGGCCAGCGATTCTTTCAATTACACATTTCAAATCACAAATTACAAATCAGAAGTCACTTGGCCTCATACACCGTCTTGCCGCCCACCACCGTGCGCAGCACACGCGTCTTGAGGATCTCGGCCGGCAGGACCTTGGTGATGTCGCGGTCGAGGACCACGAAGTCAGCGAGCATGCCGGGCGCAAGCGTCCCTTTGTCTTTCTCCGCGAACTCGGCATAGGCGGAGCCGGTGATGTAGGCGGCGATGGCCTGGTCGATGGTCAGCTTCTGCTCCGGGAAGTACGAGGCCGTGCCGGCCTCATTCTTCCGCGTGACCGCGGCGTAAATCCCGCGGAAGGGAGTGATGGGCTCGACCGGATAGTCAGTGCCGAAGGCCAGCCTCACGTAGTTGTCGAGAAACTCCTTCCAGGCGTAGGAATGTTTGGCCCGCTCCGGACCGATCCGGTCGATCGCCCAATTCATGTCGGTGAGCAGATGGTTGGGCTGCATGGAGGCGATGACTCCGAGATCCCGAAACTTCTTGAATTGCTCGGGTGTGATGACCTGGTCGTGCTCGATGCGGAAGCGGCGGTCGCCTGCAGCCCCGGCCTGCGCGTAGGCCTCCAGAGCCATCTCTGCGCCGCGGTCGCCGATGGCGTGGAAGCCGATCTGGAAGCCAGCGTCAGCGCGCTCCTTGGTCATTTGATTGAGCTTTTCTTGCTCGAACTGCGGCAGGCCGGTGTTCTTGGGGTCGTCGGAGTAGGGCGCCAGCATGGCGGCGGTGCGCGAGCCGAGCGAGCCGTCCATGAATCCCTTGAGCATGCCGGTATGCAGCATGAGGTCGTCGTGGGGATGCGAGTCGCGGCGCTGCTTCAGTACCTCGAGTGATTCGCCAAAGGGCAGCCACTCGGTGATGCGCAGCGTCAGCTTTCCTTCCCGCTCCAGCTGTTCATAGACCAGGAAGTCTTCCCACTCGGAGTTGTCCTGGGCGGAGGTGACGCCCCACTGGGCGGCGTCGGCCAGCGCCAGCTCAGCAGCGCGACGGCGCTGTGCCGGAGTGGGCGGCGGAACTTTGGCCAGCATGGCATCCTTGGAGGTCTCCCGCAGGATCCCGGTAGCCTCGCCGCTCTCGTCGCGGTCGATCTTCCCGCCCGGCGGGTCGGGAGTCTCGCGGGTGATGCCGCCGGCTTTGAGCGCGGCGGAGTTGGCAATCGCAATGTGCCCATCCACGCGCACGAAGACGGCCAGATGATCGCCAGTAATGGCGTCCAGGTCCTGGCGCGTGGGCAGCTTTGCGCCCGGCCATAGCGTGTGGTCCCAGCCGCGTCCGGTGAGCCATTCGCCTTCGCCTGCGGCTTTGGCGCGCTCGGCGATGCGTGCCTTCATCTCTTCGAGCGATTTGCTTCCCTCGAGATTCACGCGCAGCTTGGTGAGCCCGCCCGACGCCAGGTGCGTGTGCGCGTCGTTGAAGCCAGGCATGACGAAGCGCCCGCCGAGGTCGACGACTATGGTCTTCGGACCGGCGAGGCTCCTGATCCGCACATTCGTGCCGTTTTCAACCACCCTTCCGTCTCGGATGGCCAAGGCTTGCGATCGAAACGAAGGGTTATTGCATATCCTCCTCGGATCCTTAGGGCGACACTCCTTGCGTTGCCCAACCGCAAAGCCTGTCAGGAATCGGCCTTCGGGTCCAAGAAAAGTCATGGCGCCAATCAGAAATTGGCCGTTGACGTAAATGATGTCAGGGGGAACCCCATCGTCAGCGGGCGATTTGGCGGCTTGGAGGAAAACGAGCAGCAGTGCAACTGCTAGGCGAGTAAACATCCGTGTGAATCCGCGTTTATCCGTGGCGGACAGGAATCTCATTCCTTCACTCCTGCAAGTGCCAGCGCGGCCAGTAGGATGCGCTGGAGCGCCAGCTCGCGCCCGGTGGGGTCGTACCACTCGTGCAAGGTATGAGCGCCACCGCCCGAGCCGCCCGCGCCCAGGCTGACGGCCTCGAGTCCGAGCGAGAGCGGGATGTTGGCGTCGGTGGAGGCGCGGTGCAGGCGCGAGGCGTTGCCCAGGTGTGCGTCCACGGCGCGCACGACTTCCAGGATGCGCGCACCCTCGCGCAACTCCGCCGCCGGACGGCTGCCGATTGGCGCAATCTCAAAGCTCACTGGCGATTTTGACGCCCCGCGGCGCTGCCCGGTGGCATCTTCCGCCACGGCCTCCTCGACGGCCTGGCGCAGGGCGCGCTGCAGCCGCTCCATCTCTTGCGATGAGGTGGAGCGGATGTCCACGCGCGCGCTGGCCGACTCCGGGATGGTATTGACCGAGGTCCCGCCCTGGATCACGCCCACGCTGGCCGAGGTGCGCGGGTCGGCGGGAAGCTTCGCGCGGCTGAAGGTCGCGATGGCGCGCGCGAGGATCACGATGGGATTGGGCGCGCCGAAGTCCGACCAGGAGTGGCCGCCGGGCCCGCGCACGGTGACCTCGAAGCGGCGGCTGCCCAGCGCCTGATTGACGATGGTGTCTGAGCCCGAGCCGTCCACGACGATGGTGTGGGCGATGGAATCTTTCCATTGCGCATCGGAAAAAATGTGACGCATGCCGCGTAGGTCGCCCTCGCCCTCTTCGCCGACGTTTCCGATGAAGACGAGGCTGGCCGCATTTGCGGCCGCGGATTCGCCGAGCGCCGCCGCCAGCGCCAGCAGCGCCGTGACGCCGGAGGCGTTGTCCGAGATGCCGGGGCCAGAGAGCTTGCCGCCCTCTTCGCGGATGTCGAGCGGCGTGCCGGCGGGAAAGACGGTATCAATGTGCGCCGTGAGGGCGACGAACTTTGGGCCGCGCTCCGCGCCGCGGCGCACGCCCAGGACGTTTCCCACCGAATCGATGTGCACATCTTCCAATCCCAGATCCGCGAAGCGCGCCCGCAGCCACTCGGCGCGTGCGGCTTCCCCGAAGGGCGGAGCGGGGATGCGGGCCAATTCCATCTGCCAGCGGCGCAAGTCCGGCTCATGCGCCGCGAACCATGCGAACGCCCGTTTTACGCCGGGTAGAGCCGCTACGCGCTCAACTTCCTGCTGAGAGCGCGGGGCATCAATCTTGGCAGTCGTGGGCATGGGAGGAGGGAGACATAGTACAGCTTACCCGCCGGGGACGGCTCAGGAGACTGTGGTCGTCGTCTTCGCGGCCGCGGCCGGGCAGCATTCCAGGATCTCGGCCTCGGTGAGGCAGCGGTCGCTGGACTTGGCGCGGGCGTAGATGCGCTCCACCACGTCGTCGGCGGCGGCGATGCCGCGGCGCTCCAGCCAGAAGAGGATGTTCGACTTCCCGCTCATGGGGCCGACCTCGATGATCTGCTCCAGGCCGAAGTAGTGCGAGGGGACGCCGGAGTAGACCGTGTTGGCCAGCTCCACGTCGTCCTTCTTATAGGCCTTGATGACGGCGGCGGCGTGAACGCCGGTGGCGGTGCGAAAGGCGTCGGCGCCCAGCACGGGATAATTCCGGGGCACTGGAACGCCGGTGGAGCGCGAGACCGTTTCGCAGTAGTCCTTGAGTTTGGTGAGGTCCTGCTGGTCCCAGGGCGGGACGCCCATGAGCTTGAGGTTGACCAGCATCTGGTCCATCTGGGTATTGCCTACGCGCTCGCCCAGGCCGATGGCGCAGGCATGGACGCACTCGGCGCCGGCGGCCAGCGCCGCCAGTGAGTTGGCGACGGCCAGGCCGCGGTCGCAGTGCCCGTGCCAGTCCACGCGGATCTTCTCGCCCGAGGGCTTCACCACCTGCTCGATGACGAAGCGCACCAGCGCGCTGACGCCGCTCGGGGTCACGTGGCCCACGGTGTCGCAGATGACGATGGCGCGCGCGCCGCATTCGATGGCGGTCTTGTAGAGCCGCTTGATGGTCTCCGGATCGCAGCGCGTGGTGTCCTCGGTGACGTACATGACCTCGAGGCCGAGGGAGCGCGCGTACTTCACCGCGTCCTCGGTGGTCTTGAGCAGGAAGTCGTCGGTCCAGTTCTCGGTGTAACGGCGGATGGGGCTGGAGCCGATGAAAGTCGCGCATTCGATGGCGAGGCCCACCTTCTGCGAGATCTCAGCCACCGGCCGGATGTCGTTCTGATGGGTGCGGGCGGCGCAGTTGCCCCGGATCTTGAGGCGGGAGTTGACGATCTCGCGCGCCAGCGCCTCCACTTGCTCGCAGGCACGCGGCCCGGCGCCGGGCAACCCCAGGTCGAGCGAGTTGATGCCCAGGGATTCCATCAGGTGCAGGA
>DASYVL010000167.1:0-12500 GCA_035937135.1 Terriglobales bacterium | reverse complement strand
GGCGGAAGAGTGAGTGGCTAGCCGATGTGCCCCGGACCCGGAGGAGCGCCCGGAGGAGCACCCGGGGTCGCGCCGGGAGGTGTGCCTTCTCCCTTGCGCACGGCGATGACGAGGGCGAAGACGCCGGCCACGGGCAGCGCCAGAATGAGGCCGGCGATCAGCCCTCCCACGATGCACGAGACCAGGCCGACGATGCCCAGCGTGGGCTGTCCGCGCTTCCTGCCGAAGAAATACGGGATCAGCCCGCAAAGGGTCCCGCCGATCACCGCCCCGATCAACCTCGCAACCAGCTGAGTGGTGGTGTCCATGTGCTCGGTTCTCCTTGATTAGCGTTGGAGTGCCTCGGAGCCGCCAAAACAGTAGCAGGGTTCTGTGCCCTTGAGGACGTGGATGGCCATCACGGCGTGCTTGCGTTTTCTCAGCCTGCCGAAGAAGTCCCCCAGGCGCTTCAGCCAGTACTTCTGCCGCAGGAGCTGGTGGCCGCGGGCGGCGCCCGCGGCGTCGAGGATCTCGGCGCGGGCTTCCACCCACTCGCCCTTCGGGTTCCCCCGCAGGTCGCTGGGCACGACGCGCACCCGCGGATCATTGCGGATGCGCTTGACCTTGCCGGAATCGGCCAAGGAATAGACGAAGAGCACGCCCTCCTCCTCGGCAAACCAAAGCGGCGTGCGCACCGCCGCGCCGCTCCTGCGGTAGCTCTCCAGGTTCAGATACTTCCTGTTGGTGAATTGGGCCAGGTGGGAGTCCACACTGGAAACCCTTTTACCACAGGGAGCGGAGGAGCGTCTTGGGCCCCGTACAGGCGAAGGACCCTTAGACTGCCCCTTCGACAAGCTCAGGGCTCGCTGCGCTCGGCGAAAAGCAGGGCAGGCTCTCTGCCACACGGTCCCGGCAGCTAGGGCAGCGGCTGGAGGGTGGCGTTGACCAGGTAGGGATCGTCGAAGGCGCTCTTCTCGCCCGCTTTTTTTCCTTTGACGGGCAGCAGGCGGGCGGAGAGCGGCTTGTGCCACTTGACGGAGAGCGAGGCCATGTCACCGATGATGCGCGCCAGCTGGTCTTCGGTGATGTCGCCGGGCAGGGGAATGGTGTCGAGGCCCGTCCCGCAGACGGCGGAGTAGGCGAGTAGGGAGTCCAGCGTGAGCGCGCCTTCGCTCCAGCGCTGCGCCAGACGCGAGTCCTCGAGCACGGGCAGCATCAGCCCAGAGTAGCCGGCGTGCTTTACGGGGATGTCGCGCAGGGCGCTGGTGATGAGCGCGGCAGCGGTCATGGTGCCGCTTGCGCCCACACGCTGCCCGGTGAAACTCTCGAGCGCGGCGCCGATGGAGACGTCCTTGAGCGGCGCGGGCGAGAGATCCATCCCGCCGTAACCCCAGCCGGATTGTTTCTCGATCCGCAGAGCCACGGCTTCAATGGCGCGGGCGTGGGCGCCGAGCGATGTGACCAGCGCCTGTCGCGCCCCAGCCGGGTCGCCGGGCGCCGAGGCCAGGGCCTGGTTGACGACGTTGGCGGATTCCAGCGCCACGGCGAACGAGTGTCCCGGGCCGCGATGATACGAGCCGGGATAGAAGGGCGTGCCCTCGGGCAGCATGGAGGTGGCGGCGAAGTGGAAGTTGCCCTGGCTGTGCGCGCTCTCCTCGGCCAGGAACTTCATCACGCGGGCGGCGGCGCGGACCGCGCGCCAGTGGACGCCATCTTCGCCCGCCACCACCAGGCTGGCGTCCAGGTTGGGATTGGCTTTGAGGATCTCGCCCAGCAACTCAGCCTGGGCGGGGTCGTCGAAATCGGTGAGCATGGCGGGGCCGATGGCGGCGAGGAAGTTCTCCTTCGCCGCAAGCTGGTCGTACTCGTGGAAGAAGGCCAGCGCCTGCTCGCGCGTGAGGCCACGGGTGTACTCGGGGAAGGGCTGGGTGGAGATGCGGATGGTCTCCACCTCGTAGCCGGCCTTCTCCAGGCTGGCCTTGGCCTTGCCGAGGAAATCCAGGGTGTTGTGGACCTGCGCCTGGTAGCTGGCGCGGTCGAGGCGCACGAAGGCGGTGATGGCGCGGACTTTGGGCTTCTCGGCGGCGCGGGCAGCCAGAGGGATCAGCAGCAGGAAGAAGAGGAGCCGGCGTAGCTTCATTGTTACCTCAAGGGGCTAAAGCTCCTCTTTCATCGGTCCTCATACGGCACGACTGAAGTCGTGTCCCTCGGAAAGATGCTCATCACTCCCAGCCCGGCTTGGCGCCGTTCTTGGCGTTCTGCTCGTCGAGCCACTGCTTGAGGGGCGCGAAGTAGTCGAGCATGGCGGTGGCGTCCATCTGGCGCTGGCCGGTGATGGCTTCGAGGGCGTCGGGCCAGGGACGGCTCGCTCCCATCTCCAGCATCGTCTTCAGCTTGGCGCCCGCGGCCTTGTTCTTATAGATAGAGCAGCGGTGCAGCGGCCCAGTGAAGCCGGCCTCCTTGCACAGGGCGCGGTGGAACTGGAACTGCAATACGCGCGCCAGGAAATAGCGTGTGTAAGGGACGTTGGCGGCGACGTGGTACTTGGCGCCGGGGTCGAAGTCGGCTTCGCTGCGCGCCATGGGCGCCGCGACTCCCTGGTACCTGGTGCGCATCTCCCACCAGGACTTGTTGTAGTCCGCCGGCTTGATCTCGCCGGAGAAGACGCGCCAGCGCCACTGGTCGATGAGCAGGCCGAAGGGCAGGAAGGCGACCTTGTCGAGCGCCTGCTTCATGAGGAAGCTGAGGTCGCCGCCCTGCTTGGGCGCCTGCTCCAGCAGGCCGACCTCGTGCAGGTATTCGGGGGTGACGGAGAGGGCGATGGTGTCGCCGACGGCCTCGTGAAAGCCGTCATTGGCGCTGCCCAGGAAGAGGTAGGGCTGGTTACTGTAGGCGCGCTGGTAGAAGTTGTGACCCAGCTCGTGGTGGACGGTGATGAAGTCCTCACCGGTGATGCGCAGACAGGCCTTCAGGCGGACGTCCTCTTTGCCGTCCACGTCCCAGGCGCTGGCGTGGCAGACAACGTCGCGGTCGGCGGGCTTGGTGAAGAGCGACCGCTCCCAGAAGCTCTTAGGCAGGGGCTCGAAGCCCAGCGAGGTGAAGAAGCGCTCGCCGTAGCTCGTCATGCCGCGCACATCCAGCTTCTTGGCCTTGAGCAGTTCGGTGAGGTCGTAGCCGGGGTCTTCGTTGGGCGGCGCGACCAGCGGGTAGATGTTCCCCCACTCCTGCGCCCACATGTTGCCCAACAGGTGCGCGGGGATGGGACCGGCCTCGGGAACCACGTCCTTGCCGTACTTCTTCGCGAGCTGCGAGCGGACGTAGGTGTGCAGCGAGACGTAGAGCGGGCGCACCTGCTGCCACAGACGCTCCACTTCCGCGGCGAACTGGTCCGGGGGCATGTCGTAGTTGGAGCGCCACAAAGCGCCGGCGTCCTTGAAGCCCATCTCCCGCGCGCCCTTGTTCGAAAGCTCGACGAAGCGGGTGTAGCGCAGGCGCATGGGCGGCGCGACGGCGTGCCAGCCGGCCCACAGCTCCAGCAGCTCCTTGGGGTCGCGGCTCTCGGTCATGATCCTGCTGATGGCGGTGAGGTCCAGGCACTCTCCGGATTTGCGGCAGTACTTGCCCTTGCCGTAGTCGCTCTCCAGCGAGACGCCGATGTTGATGAGCTCGTCGCGCTCGGCGGCATTCGAAGGCGGCGGGGCGGAAAGGCCGAGCTTGAGCAGGTGGAGCTTGCGGGCCACGTCCGGCGGGAGCTTCAGGCCCTCGAACCGGCGAGACTTCTTGGCCAGCTCGGTGACCGCGGCACTCTGCTCCTTGGCGGCGTCGGCGGCCATGGCTTCGGTGTCGTCGGTAATGAAGTTCGACTGCACCCAGGCGGCCCGGGCGGCTTTCAGGTCGAGCTCGCGCAGCCGCTTCTCGGCGGCGTCCACGAAGGCGCGCGCCTGGGCCACGGTGGGCGCGCCAGCGGGCTTCGCCGCTTGCGCGAAGGCCAGGGTCGAGAGCAGCAGAAGAAGAACAAGTGCGGCAACGGCAGGTGCTGCGGACAACGAGCGCTTGATCATCGAGGTCTCCAAAGGGCATCCATTCTACATCCGGAGTCTGCGGACGACACTGGCAATGTCGTCTTGCTGGAAGAGGCGGATGGCGGCGATTCCGGTGGCGCCGGCGTCGAGGCACAAGGGGACGTTTTCTAGCGTCACGCCGCCCAGCGCGAGGACCGGGATGCGCTGGTGGCAGGCGCGGCGCAAAAGGTCGAGGCCGCGTGGGGTCGCAACTCCTGACTTTTCAAAGACCGGGCCGAAGAGGGCGAAGTCGGCGCGAGCGGCGGCGGCGCGCGCGACCTCGTCGACGGTGTGACAGGAGACGCTGATGACCGGGTTTCTCGTTTTTCGTTTCTGGTTTCTCGAGGCGCGGGCCCAGAGGGCGCGGAGGTCGCGGGGCGAGATGTCGTCGGAGCGCAGGTGGATGCCGTGGGCGCGGGTGGCCAGGGCGACGTCGGCACGGGAGTTGATCAAGAGGCGAGGCGCGAGACGGGAGGCCCGAGTTTCGAGCAGAACCCGCATGGCTTCCCGGGCCAGCAGCTCCAGCTCGCGGGCGGGGAGGTCCTTTTCGCGGAGCTGGATGTAATCCACGCCGGCGCGAGCGGCTTCGGCGATCTTCTGGAGCAGGCGCTTGCGGCGCGCGGATTCCGAGCCGGGGAACTGGTTGCGGTCGGTGATGTAGCAGAGGATCACGTTGCGTCCGAAGGGGCGACGGGGGCGGCCCTCACGTCCCGCGCAGGGGCGAAGGAGGGCGGCGCGGCGGGCGTCCGGCCTCGCCGGGCTCGAGGTGATAGGTGGTAAGCCAGGAGCGCAGCACCTGGAAGCCCTCCTCGGGGGAGTCCACGATGCGGAACAGGTCCATGTCCTCGGGGGAGATGACGCCGGCGGCGAGCAGCTCGTCGAAGTTGAGGATGTGCTGCCAGAAGGCGCGCCCGTAGATGACCACCAGGATGCGCTTGGCCAGCTTCTGCGTCTGGGCCAGCGTCAGGATCTCGAAGAGCTCGTCGAGGGTGCCGAAGCCGCCGGGGAAGATGACCAGCGCCTTGGCCAGGTAGGCGAACCAGTACTTGCGCATGAAGAAGTAGTGGAACTCGAAGTTGAGTTCCGGGGTGATGTAAGGGTTGGGCGCCTGCTCGAAGGGGAGCTGGATGTTGAGTCCGACGGTGACGCCGCCGGCCTCGGTGGCGCCGCGGTTGGCGGCCTCCATGATGCCGGGTCCTCCGCCGGAGGTGACCACGAAGCGGCGGCGCTTGGGAGGCAGGCTGCGGGACCACTCGGTGAGCATGCGGGCCATGCGGCGCGCGTCCTCGTAGTAGGCGGAGGTGTCCAGGGCGTCGCGGGCACGCAGCAGCGCGGCCTTGTTCGAGGGCGCCTTGCCGCCGGCCTTCTGCACCGCCTCCAGCTCCTGCTGCGCCTGGGCGCGGGAGCGAAAACGCGCCGAGCCGAAGAAGACCACGGTGTCCTGGACGCGGAGCTGGCGGAAACGCGCCTGGGGCTCGATGTATTCGGAGACGATGCGCAGCAGACGCCCGCTGGGACTGTGCAGGAAGGGCGCGTTCTCGTAGGCCAGGGGCGCGACGGGGCCGGACGGTTTGTCGTCGGGGCGTTTTCCCATGTCAGTGGCTCTCGCGGTAGTTGAGCGCCTCCCAGATCCCCAGCCAGAGGTCGAGGAATCCCAGGCCGCTGACGGCGCCGCGCAGGGCGGCGCTCTGGGTGAAGGCACGCAGCGCGGGCGAACCGGTGAGCAGCGAGTTCTCCGTCCAGATGCGGGTCCAGGGCAGGGCCACCAGCAGCATGCCGATCCACACGCAGAACATCACGAAGGTGATGAGCGAGATGCGCCGCAGCCACAGAGGCGGGGTGTCACGAGGAGACGCGGGCGCTCCGCTCATTGTGGGATTCTACGACTTCAGGGCTTTGATGCGGTCGGCCACGTCCCGATAATCAATGTTGGCGCCATAGACCTCGAGAAAATTCTGAAGAGCGGCCTGCTTGTTGCCGGTGGCTTCTTGGGCGGCGGCCAGGTCGTAGTACACCGCCAGCCTGCCCTCCTGGCCGAGTTCGGGGGCCTTGAGCGCCTTCTCGTACCACTTGATAGCGGCCTCGGGAACACCCTTTTCCATGAAACATTGAGCCAGCCAGGTATAGGCCTGCACCGCCTGGCTGAAGGGAAGTCCCTTGTCCACGGCCTGGCAGACTTTTTGCAGCTCGCCGATGGCTTCGTCGAGCAGGCCCATCTCCTTGAAGGCGATGCCCAGGTTGTAGTGGTTGTCGGGATCCTCAGCCTCGCCCGCCGCCTCTTCCGCGTCCTCCTTGAACTCGCTGAACATGTCGGAGAGGGCAGAGGTGGCTTCCTGATGCTTGAAGGAGATCGCGGGCGCAGGAGCAGCTTGGGGCGGCGGGGGCGGGGCGGCCTGGCGCGGAGGCGCTGCCGCGGGCTTGGCCGCAGGCGGAGGCGGAGCGGAGATGGTGAAGTCGTCGCCCAGGGATTCTTCGAGGCCGCTGACCAGGTCGCCCAGGACGTCCTGCGCAGCGGCGGGCGGCGGCGGAGCCACGGGCTTCGGTGGGGGTGGCGGAGGTGGCGGCGGAGGCGGAGGAGCTTCGACCACAGGTTCTGCCGCAGCGGTGTCGATGGTGAACTCGGCCACGCTGGGTTCGGCGGCGGGCGTGACTTCCATCACCGGCGGCTGGGCGATGGCCGCGGCCAATTGCTGGCGCAGGGCGGCAGGCTCCGGAGAACCGGGCGCCAGGACCTGCAGGCGATCGATGCCGGCGCTGGCTTGCTCCCACATGGACTGCGAGAGGCAGAACTTGATCTCTTCGATGAGGTCGGAGGAGACGGCCTTGGCAGCGGTGTCGCGCCCGATGAACTGAGCCGTGGGCTCGACGGCCGGGGGCTGCTCCACCGAGGTCATCTGCTCCCATTCGCCGGAGAGATCGATCTCGCGGGCAGCGGCGGGCGCAGCCGGCGGCGCCTCGGACGCCGCCACATCCATCATGCTGAACTCGGCGACTCCGCTGGCGGCAGCCGCGGGCGGGGCCGCTTTCATGACAAAGTCGGCCGCGGCAGCCAGCGGGGGCGCTCCGGCCACCCGCTCGCGGTACTTGGCGGCCATATCCTCGTACTGTTTGGCCTGTTCCTTGTATCCGGCCGCGGTGTACACCGACTGCAGGGTGTCGCAGCACTTGGCGGCATCGGCGAAGCGGTTGACGCGGGCGTAGAGCGAGGCCAGACGGTGGTTGATCTGGCCGTCGCGGGGCGCCTTGGGCAGGGCAGCCTCCAGCGGAGGGATGGCCTTGGCCGGCATGTTGTAGGAGTCGAAGAGCTCGGATTCGGTGACCGCCACCTTGACCGCCTCCGCCAGCTCCTTGGAATACTCCTGGTCCAGAATGGGCGCGGCCTGCTCCAGCTCGTCCACCATGAAGGCCTGCTCGCCCTGTTCCTTGGAGAGAGGGCGAACGGCGATATCCTCGCCCAGCCTGGCGATCACCTGCTTGTAGTTCTGGGCATGGATGGGGTTCTCGGGCTCCATGTCCACCAGCTGTTTGTAGAGGTCGCGGCCCTTGGCCAGTTCGCCCGCCTGCACGTAGGCGTGGGCGAGCAATTCCGAGACCTCGGCGGCGTGCGAGGTGTCCCCGGCCTTGCCGTAGAGGCGGTGAACGATCTCGAGCGCCGGAGCGTCCTCCTTGATACGAGAGAGGCTGGCGTGCAGGGCCTCGACCATACCCTGGGCGTTGGTGGCCAGGAGCTTGTCGGCGTGCTGGTCGTAGAGCTTGAGGGCGCCTTCGAAGTCGCCGGCCACCAGGAGGGCTTCGGCGTAGGCGCTAACCCCGCCAGGGTCGTTGTGGACGGTGAGCAGCTTGCTGGCCGCGGCCCCGGCCTCGTCCAGGCGCTTCACCAGGAGCAGGGCGCGGAGCAGGGCACGCAGGCCGTCGGGGCGGGAATCGATGTTGGGGATCTTCTCCAGGTAGGCGACGGCGGCGGCGCCATCGCCAGCGTCGGCTGCGATCAGGCCGCGCAGCATGAGGGCGTCGCCATTGGCGGGATCGAGGTTCAGCACCCGGCCCAGCGCCTCGCTGGCGCTGTCCATCGAGCTCGAGCCCTTGGCGTAGAGCGCCTGGGCCGCGTTCCAGAAGATGTTCTTCGCGTCCTCCTTCTTCCCCAGCTTGATGTAGAGGTCCGCCAGCTTCGACTGCATGGCGGTGTTCTCGGGATCGAGTTCCAGGATCTTCTGGAAGATGCGGGCGGCTGCCTCGGTGTCGCCCGACTTGATGTAGGCATCGGCCACCTGGACATAGTGCTGGCGGGCGTCGTTGTACAGGCCCTGCTGGGTGTAGAGCTCGGCCAGCTTCATCAGAGCGTCGGTGCTGCCCGGGACGAGCTTGGTGAGCTTCTTGTACATGGCGATGGCTTTGACGGTGAAGCCCTCGCTGCCGTAGGCGTCGCCAACTCTCTTGAAGCAGATGGCGGCCTTGTCGCTCTGACCGACGCGGCCGTACAGGTCGCCGATGGTGTTGAGGACGGTGAGGTCTTTGGGGTCCTCTTTGGAGACCTTTTCGTACTCGGTGATGGCGTTCTGGATCTTGCCCTGCTGGACGTACTTCTCCGCCGCCGCCAGCACCTTCTGCCTGTTGAAGCCGAAACCGAGCGCCATAAGGTCGAACCCCGGGGTAGCGCTCCTCCGGGAAATTACCTCAGAACACCCGGGGAGCCGCCTACGGGAGTGGCCGTAAAGTTAACACAAAGAAAGGCATATGCCCAAGGGGGCTGGGGGCCGGGTTTCAGGGGGTCAGCGCCGCCTCCAGGGACATCACCGAGGGCAGGTGGCCGGCGAGCAGTTGCCAGGAGTCTCCGGCGTTGCGCGAGTAATAGATCTCGCCGCTCGTGGTGCCTACGTAGACGCCGGCCCGGTCACAGGAATCGGCGGTGAGGGCGTGGCGCAGCACCTGGGTATAGACGCCCTTCTGCGGCAACCCGCGGGAGAGGCGCCGCCAGGTGGCGCCGCCGTTGCGCGAGCGAAAGACCCCCAGACGTCCATCGCAGACGTAGCGGCGCTCCGCGCCGAACTCGGGGACGACGAAGATTGTCTCGGGCGCGTTGGGGTCCACGGTGATGGGGAAACCGAAGCGTGAGGGCAGGCCTTTGGAGATGTCGTCCCATTGCGCGCCGGCGTCGCGGGTGCGGTAGACGCCGCAGTGGTTCTGCTGGAAGAGCCAGTCGGGACGCGAGGGGCTCATGTGCATGGCATGGACGCACTGGCCGACCTCGGGGTATTTCTCGGGTATGAAGTCGGCGAGGACGCCCTTATTAAATGGCTGCCAGCTCTTGCCGTCGTCGTCCGAGCGGAAGCATCCGGCGGCCGAGATGCCTACGTAGATGCGCTTGGGCCGCGACGGGTCGGGGAGGATGGCGTGCACCATCATGCCACCGCCGCCCGGGTTCCAGCGCCCGCGCGTGGGGTGCTGGGTGAGTCCGGCGACCTCGTGCCAGTTTTTGCCGCCGTCGTCGGAGCGGAAGAGCGCGCCGGGATCGGCGCCGCACCACAGGGTCTGGGGCCGCGAGTCGCGGTCGGCAGCCACCCGCCAGACGCGGTTGAGATTCAGCTTGCGCTCGGGAGCAAAGCTGATGCCGGCGCTCGACTTCTGCCAGGTCTTGCCGCGGTCGTCGCTCACCTGCAGGTCGGGGCCCCACCAACCGCTGTAGACGGCTGCCCACAGGCGTCCGCTGCGCGGGTCGCGGTAGAGGTGGTTGACCTCGCCGCCGGCGAAGAACGGCCCTTCCACCTTCCACTTCCGGCGGCCCAGGTCGCTGCGGAAGAGGAAGGCTCCCTTGCGTGTCCCCACCAGCAGATGCACCTCGCGCGCTCGCTTCATCCCGCCCTCCTTGGCCTGCCATCCCGGCAAAAGTTCAGAGCATACCCGGTGGGAAAGCGGGATTCAACTCCGGTGAGGCTAGAGCTGCGTTGGGGTTTGTCCTGAAAAGGGAGCAAATCGCGCCCCGGCGCTCGCTCAGCTCGCTGCGACCCGGCGGGTCAGATAGAACTGAACCGCCGGGGTAACCAGCAGCGACAGCACCATGGAGATCAGGATCCCGCCGATCACGGCGATGGCCAGCGGTTGCAGCATCTGCGAGCCCGCGCCCCAGGCCAGTGCCAGGGGCAGCATGCCGGCGACCGTGGCCAGAGCCGTCATGACGATGGGGCGCAGGCGGCGCCGGCCCGCCTCCAGGATGGATTCCTCGGGGGAGAGGTCCTGGGCGCGGAACTGCTGCTCCGCATCCAGCAGCAGGATGCCGTTCTTGGCCACGATGCCCACCACCATGATCAGACCCATGAAGGAGCAGACGTTGAATTCCGTCCGGGTGATGAGCAGCGCCAGGAAGACGCCGCAAGTGGAGAGCAGGGTAGAGGCAAGGATGGCCACCGGCGCGCGAAAGTTGCGGAACTCGAACAGCAGGACGAGGAAGACGCACAGAATGGCGAGCAGCAGCACCAGCACCAGGTCGTGGAACGAGCGCTGCTGTTCCCGGTAGGTCCCTCCGTACTCGACCCGGATGCCCGAAGGCAGGTGGAGGTCCGCGACCGTCTTTTGGACGGCGGCTACGCCGCTCCCCATGTCCCTTCCTTCCAGACGAGCGGTGACGGCAACCATGCGCTGCAGGTTCTCACGCCGAATCTCGGTCTGCCCGGGCAGCTCCATCAGCCGAGCCAGCGAACCCAGGGTGGCGGTATGCCCGCTGGCGCTGTTGAGCAGAGTATTGCTCATGGCCTCCAGCGATTCGCGGTGGGCCTCCGGATAGCGGACGCGGATGGTATAGGCGCGGTCGCCGACCACCACGGGCGTGGACGCCGGCTCCCCTTGCAGGATGGCGGCCGCATCGGTGGAGACCTCTTCCGGGGTGAAGCCGGCCCGGGCTGCCGTCATGGGATTGACCTCGAAGCTGACCGCGGGGCCGCTGATGGTGTTCTCGATCCCGTCCAGCACATCCACCACGCCGGAGACCTTGGAAATCGCTTCCCCGACCCGCGGGGCCCACTCCCGCAGGAGAGCGGCATCGGGGGAGAAGAGCTTGATCTGGATGGGTTCGGGGGCGCCGGTGAGATCGCCGATCATGTCCTGCAGGGTCTGAATGAACTCCACGCTGATGGCGGGCTCCTGCTGCGCGATCTTGTCCCGCGCCTCGGCCATGATGTCGTCAATGCCGCGGTGGCGGCTGTGCTTGAGTTTGACCGAGATGTCGCCGGTGTTGGCCTCGGTGACCGCGGCCAGGCCGAGCTGCATCCCGGTGCGCCGTGAGGTGCTCTCCACCTCGGGAAGCTCGTGCAGCATGCGCTCGATGTGAGTGACCACCCGGTCGGTTTCCTGCAGGGAGCTGCCCGCGGGCATGACGTAGTCGATGACGAAGCCTCCCTCATCCATCTCCGGCAGCAGGTCGGTGCCCAGCATCTCGTAGGAGACAAAAGAAACCAGGGTGACGCCGGCGGCCAGGAGCGCGACCTGCCCGGGGTGGTGCAAGGCATGGCGCAGCCAGCGCTCGTAAAAGCGGATGACGGCGGTGAATCGCGCATCACTCCCCGCCGCAACGCCTTCCTTCTTCGCCGGATGAATCAGGTACTGGCTCAGAGTCGGGGTCCAGCTCATGGCCAGGGCCAGCGAGGCGCAGAGGGAAACGGCGACGGTGATGGCCAGCGCGCGGAAAAAAGTCCCGGTCACGCCGGTGATGGAGATCAGCGGCAGGAAAACGACGATGGGGGTGACGGTGGAGCCGATGAGGGGAACGGTGATCTCGCGCAGGGCGGCGTGGATGGCGTCAAATCCGGATTCGCCCAAGTCGCGGTGGCGCACGATGTTCTCCACCACCACGATGGCGTCGTCGATCACCAAACCCACGGCGGCCGCCAGCCCTCCCAGGGTCATGAGGTTGAAGCTCTGGCCCAGGAGCTTGAACACGATGCAGGTGATGAGCAGCGTCACCGGGATCACCAGCCCGGCGACGATCGAGGTGCCCCAATCGCGCAGGAAGAGCACCATGATGATCGAGGCCAGGATGATCCCCATGAGGACGGCATCGCGCACGCTCTTGACGGACTCGCCGACGATGATGGACTGATCGTAGAAGGGCTGCAGGTGGATGCCGGGAGGCAGCGACTGCTGGATGCGGGCCACCTCGGTGTGAACCTCGTCGGCCACCGTCATGGTGTTGCTGTCCGGCTGGCGGTTGATGTTGAGCAGGACCGCGGGTTTGCCGTTGGAGGTGACCCGGGTATAGACGGGCATCACCGAGGGGCCGACGCGAGCGACGTCGCCGATGCGCACCGGGATGCCGGCGGGCGTGGTCTTGACCACGATTTCTGCGATCTGCGCGGGACTCCTGACCTGGCCGTTGACCAGCGCCAGGAACAGCTGGTGGTTGCGCTCCAGCAGGCCGGGGGACTCGATGAGGTTGGTGCGGCGGATGGCCTCCAGCAGATCGGTCACCGT
>DASYVL010000166.1 GCA_035937135.1 Terriglobales bacterium | reverse complement strand
CTGTCCCAATCGACTATCTGGATGCGCAGGATTCCAGATTTCGCGGGCAGTCTGCCTGACGACGAAGGTCGAGCCATCCCAGGAGCACACGAATTTCTTGAAGGGGCATTTCCTTCTCCCATCACGGGACTACTACATTTTTACTACAGTGCGTGCCTTTGCCGGTTGGGCAAGGCCCGAAGGGAGAGCGGTTGTTCCTGCCTGGTTACTTCTAGCCGGTTGAGCCCACAAGAGTAAGGATGAACTGGCGGAGAGGGGGGGATTCGAACCCCCGATAGAGCTTTTGACCCTATAACGGTTTAGCAAACCGCCGCCTTCAGCCACTCGGCCACCTCTCCGGAGGAAAACGGGCGGGCGATGCGCCGAGGCAATTATAACGGATGGCAAGAATGGAGACCGCCGATCACGGCCGGGTGAGGACGGTCTGGTAGGGGTCGAGCAAGAGCTTGGTGGCGCCCGCTGGAGCGGGGAAGCTAAAGGAGGTTTCGGGTCCGTCGGCGAAGACCTGGCCCAGCAGCACCGGTCTTCCGCCGCCGCCGGTGGCGTAAACGGGCACCACGGTGACGAGCAAGTCCGGGGCTTCCTTTTGCAGAATGGTCCCGGTGACAACGTTTTTGCCGGTGCGGCGCGCAAAGCGGACGTCCTTCAGTTCCAGCCGCGGAAGCGCGGTACCCTCCACCCAGCCGGAGAAGAACCAGTCCAGCGAGGCGCGGCCTTCGAAGCGGAGCGCGGGAGGAAGGTCCTCTTCGAAGGCGTGCTGGACGTCGGCGGTAGAGAGTTCGCGGCCCCGGAAGCGCTGGTGCAGCGTGGCCAGCACCTGGAAGAAACGCTCGTCGCCCTCGGGGGGGCGGGCGCCGCGAGCGCGCCCCTGGAGGGCACCGGCGTCGCGCAGCATATGGCGCAGCATGTGGAAGAGCCAGGTGCCCCGGCCGTAGGCCACCACATCGTAGCCGTCGGGGAAGCGCGAGGACGCCAGCCGCACGCCGGCGGTGACCGGGCCGGCATCCTTCATCAGCAGATCGCCTTTGCTCTTGTGAAGCAGGTCCTGACGATATTGCTGCATCACGGTGCGAAAGTCCGCCGGACGTTCGGGTTCGATGGCCAGCAGCGCGCAGTAGTTGGCCAGTCCCTCCATCACCCACTGATCGCGGTAGGACTTCCACAGGACCGAGTCGCCCCACCACTGATGCGCGGTCTCGTGCGCCTGCATCAGTCGCTCGTAGAGGATGGCGTCAAAGCTGTCGCCGGGAGGGCGCGAGGGATCCGAGGCGGGCAGGAAGGCGTAGCTGGAGAGGAAGACCAGGCCCGGCCATCCCTGGCTGCGGCGACCGGGCATCTGGGAGATGCTCAGAGAACTGTAGGGGAAGGGCGCGATGCGTTTGGAGAGGAACTCGATGGTGCGGGCGGCGCGCTCGGCCACCAGGTGGGCACTGGCGGCGGGGTCGGGCGGCGGCAGAGTCACCTCCAGGGGTAGGGGGTCGCGGGCGCGCGGGTTCGGCTGCGGGATGATCACAGCCTTGCGCAGCGGGAACGCAGTCTCCATGGCGTGGGTGGCGTAGGTATCCACCTGGACGTCCCCGGCTTTGGCGGAGCTGGCCACGTACTGGCCCAGGTTGAAGCCGGCCAGCGGGATGGGCCGCTCGGAGATCCAGCGGGCCACCTGCTCTCCGGCCACGGTGTTCAGAGAGACGCGCTTGCCGGTGGCCAGCAGAGTCCACACGGAGGGGTAGCGAAACTCGAGGTCGAAATCGGCCATGGCCGGGCCGAAGTTGGGATACCAGGCGCCGCGCGCGCCCACGTACATCAGGCCTCCACCCGCCTCCGAGAGCACGGCGCCGGAGTAGACAAAGCGCAGAGTAAGGGTCTGGCCTGCCGCCGGCGGCCGAGAGAGGACGACCGCGACTACGTCGTTGCCGCGGCGGGCAAGCTCGCTGCCCTCCAGCGACTCATTCTGCAGGAACTCGACCGGCTGGCCGTCGGCGGTCACCGAGCTGACATGCAGGTAGCGGGAGAGTTCGAAGATCAGCACCCTGCGGCCGCTGGCCCCCGCCAAAGCCGTCAGCTCGGCCTCGGCCTCCAGCTCATGCGAGGCCAGGACGTGGGTGCGAATCTTGTAGGCAGCGATGCGAAGCGGTTCCGGCGCCGGGGGCGCGTCCTGAAGCGAGCGGCGGGAGCGCATGGGAAATGCCGTCCAGACGTCGTAGAAGCGCGCGCCTTCCTGGTAGCTCATCTGGCCGGCGGAGATTTGCTCGCTGAGGGCGGTGTCGAAAAAGACGTCGAAGGTTCCCAGGTGGTCGCCGCTGAGGCGGGCGTGCAGCATGCGGTTGGTGGGCGGGGAGGAGGTCAGAGTGACCAGCAACCGCAGGGCATCGGTAGCCGCCAGAGTGCGGGCTGCCGGATTCCAGCGCTCGACGAACTGCGCCGCGGTCTCGCTCTCGCTGGGCTCCGCGTCTTCTGCGACCACCGGGACCGCCGCCTTGGGGCGCAGGCTGGGCAGCAGCGTTTCGTAGGTATCGTCGTTGAAGCGGAAGTAGGCGGTGGAAAACTTCTCGTTGAGGATGGCGGCGCCGGTGAAGCGGGCGAGCGAAGCGCGCTCCACCTGGTTGGGAGGCGACAGCAAAATCTCGCCTTCGCCCTCGAAGAAGGCGCCGGTGATGCGGCCGTCCACGCTCTCGGTGAAGGCCAGTGTGCCGTCGTTGAGGGAGAGGTGGAGGTCCTCGCGGTTCAGGCTGGCATCGCGCACGGTATAGACGCGCTGGGGATCGAGGCGGACATTCCCCAACTGCCGGTAGAGCTGCGCGGCGGGGGAGGGCGCGGAAGCTACCTGGGCCGCGGAGGTGGCGGCCAAAAGAAGCAGCGCAGCCGAGCCCAGCGATACCCTGCGCCGGAAGGTCATTTCAGAAACCGCCGCCCCTCTTGTTAGAATGCGCCTCAGTGCGGGCTTCTGTCATCCTATTCATCACCCTGGCTTTGGCGGCGCAGGCGGAGACCATCCACCTGAAGAACGGCCGCACCATCCTGGCCAGCAACGTGCGCGAGAAGAACGGGCGGGTGGAGTGGGAGGTGGGCGACAACACCTATTCCATCGCCAAATCGCTGGTCGAACGTATAGACACCGGAGGCGCGCCGGTAGTCTCACGGGGCCCGGCGGCGCAGGAGCAGGAGATTGAAGTGGCGCCACCGACGGAGCGGGTGGCGCACGCCGAGGAGTTCTCCGGGCGGGTCGTGGTCGAGGGCCGGGTGGACGCGGTCGCCCTGGCGGCGGTGGAAAAGGAAGGCTTCCCGGAGAACTCGGCGGCGGCCTACTACGCCGCCGCGGAGTACGAGTACACGCACGGAAACCTGGAGCAGTCGCGCCTTTACCTGGAGCGCGCGCTGAGCTTCACTCCCGCCAACTCGATCATCCTGGACAACTACGCCTACGTGCTGCTGGTGCTGGGACGGACCGGCGAAGCGCTGAGCCAGGCGGAGCGCGCCACCCGGCTGGCGCCGAACTCCGCCGACGCCTTCAAGATCCTGGGCGTGGCGTATTACAAATCCGACAGGACGGAGGAGGCCATCCGCGCCTGGAAGCGGTCGCTGGAGTTGCGTCCCGACCCGGCGGTGCGCCAATCCCTGCGCAAGGCGGAGCGCGAGCAGACGGCGGAGAGCCGGTTCGGGCAGGAGGAAACCGGGCACTTCACGCTGCGCTTCGAGGGAGGCCAAAGCTCGGCGGCGCTGCGGCGGGAGATCCTGGCGACCCTGGAGTCCCACTACAGCACCCTCGCCGGCGAGCTGGGAGTCTCGCCGCGCGCCAGCATCCCGGTGATCCTCTACACCGAACAGGCCTTCTTTGACGTGACCCAGGCGCCGGGGTGGACTGGAGCGATCAACGATGGCAAGCTGCGCATCCCCATCGAAGGCGTGAGCAGCATGACCTCGGAGCTTTCCCGGGTGCTGAAGCACGAACTGGCGCACTCTTTCATCGCTCAAATCACCCACAACCGCTGCCCCACCTGGCTGAACGAGGGCGTGGCCCAGGCGATGGAACCCAAGAGCTCCGCCTCCCACGGGCGGGCGCTGGCGCGGTTGTTCACCTCCGGGTCGCAGATCCCCCTGAACGGGCTGGAGGCTTCCTTCAACAGCTTCTCCACCCAGCAGGCGGTGGTGGCCTACGCCGAGTCGCTGGCGGCGGTGGAGTACATCCGGGACACCTACGGGATGAGCGACCTGGTGCGCATCCTGGAGCGCATCGGGCAGGGAAGCTCGACCGAGGCTGCCATGCGCGCCACCATCCACTCGGGCTACGCTTCGCTGGAAGAAGAGATTGCGCAGTATCTGAAGAAGACCTACGGCACCTGAGCGCTGGCTACGGCTGCCGAGGTGTGGTATTTTCTGGGTCTCCCCCCATAGGGTTCCCGATGCGTTTACCGTTTCTTCAGGCGACTGTAGAGCGCCCGCTGGTGCTGCCCGCGCCCACGCTCGTGCCCACGCTGCCGGGCGCGGGCATCGCTGCGCGCTACTACGCAGCGCGCATGGGCGGGGACTTCTACGACTTCCTGCTCACCCCCAGCGGCCGCCTGGTCTTCCTGCTGCTGGACATCGCGGGCAAGCGACGTGAGGCGCTGGAGATCGCCACAGCGGTCCAGGAACTCTTTCGGAAGCAGGCACCGGAGCTGTTCCAGGGCGAAGATACCAACCAGTCTGACGCTCTGACCGACCTGGGCATCCTGATCAATCGCACCATCCTGAAGGCGGCGGAGGGTGTCTGCCATGCGCCTGCCTTCCTCGGCAGCTTCGACCCCAAGCTGGGCATGCTGAGCTACGTGAACGCCGGTCACATCCCCGCGCTGCTGAGGGACGCCGGAGGCCTCACCCTGCTCCAGGCCAGCGGCATTCCCCTGGGACTGTTTTCCCACGCCACCCACGATGCCGCAGTGGTCGTGGTGCAGCCGGGCGCGGCGGTGCTGCTGGTGTCGAAGGGACTGGTGGAGAGCCGGGAGGGCTCGGAGGAGTTCGGCCTGGAGCGGGTGATCGAGGCCTTCCAGGCGCGGGAGTTCCACGATGCCCGGGAAATCTGCGATTCGATCCTGAAGGCGGTGGAGGCCTTCATCCGGAACGCGGCGCCGGAGAACGACATCACCGCGCTGGCGCTGCTGCGAGCTCCGGGGCCGCAAGCCGTCGTGTTGCCCTGACCTTTGCCCGGTGCTAGCATTTCTGCCTCAGGCGAACACCCCTGGTTCGCGCGCCGAGGAGGTCCTGGATGAAGAAGAAGGCCCTGATCATCGCCGGCGCTGTAATCGCAGTGCTGATCCTGGCGGTCGTCGCCCTGCCGCTGTTCGTGGATGTCGATCGCTTCCGCCCTGTCATCCAAACCGAGATGAGCTCCGCGCTGGGGCGCGAGGTGCAGATCCGCAAGCTGGGATTCTCCCTGCTGGCCGGAGGCATCACGGCGGAAGACGTCTCTATCGCCGACGATCCGGGGTTCAGCCAGACACCCTTTGTGCGCGCGAAATCCCTGGCCATCGGGGTGGACGTGATGCCGCTCATCCTCTCCCACGCATTGCACGTTCGGACCTTCACCATCCAGCACGCAGAAGTCACGCTGCTGAAGAACCCGGCGGGCAAGTGGAATTTTTCCAGCTTGGGCAGCGCTGAGAAGTCGAAAGAGAAGCCATCCTCCTCGGCCGCGGACTTCTCCGTGGACGTGCTGAAGATCAAGGACAGCCGGCTCACCGTAGGACGCGCGGGCGCGCGCGGCAAGACCCACACCTATGAGGATGTGAACCTCACGGTCCATGATCTCTCCCTGACCTCGAGCATGCCCTTCAAGCTGGACGCCAGAACGCCGGGCGGCGGAACCATGAAGCTGGAAGGCAAGGCGGGACCGGTGGACCGCACCGACGCCGCCCGTACCCCGCTCAACGCCCAGATTGCCGTCGAGCACATGGACCTGGCCTCCACCGGCTTCCTGGACCCGGCCTCGGGAATCGCGGGGACCGTGGATTACACCGGGAAGATCACGTCGGACGGGACGACCGCAGAAGCGGAGGGCAAAGCCACGGCCAGCAAGCTGAAGCTGGTGCGCAGCGGCGGCCCGGCGCGCCAGCCGCTGACCTTCGACTACGCCGCCAGCCTGGACCTGGAGCGCCAGGCCGGCACGCTGACCCGCGGCGACATCCACGTGGGGAAGAGCCTGGCCAAGCTCACCGGCAACTTCGAGACCCGGGGCGAGTCCCCGGTCGTGCACATGAAGCTGCGAGCGTTGGGACTGCCGGTCAACGACGTGGAGAGCGCGCTCCCCGCCGTGGGGGTTTCGCTGCCCTCCGGTTCGTCCCTACAGGGGGGAACGGCTACTGCCAACCTCTCCATTGATGGTCCCATCGACCGCCTGGTGATCACCGGCCCGGTCCACGTGGCGAATTCCACGCTGAAAGGCTTCAACCTAGGGTCCAAGCTGGGCGGGCTGGGAGCGCTGGCGGGCGCGCGGAGCGGGGCGGACACCGCCATCCAGACCCTGGCCTCGTCGGTGCGCGTGGGACCGGAGGGCATCCGCGCCGACGGCCTGACCATTATTGTCCCCAGCATGGGAACGGTGACCGGGGCAGGAACCATCAGCCCCAGCAACGCGCTCAACTTCAAGATGAACGCCAAACTGACGAGCGGCGCCGGCAGCATGATGAGCGGCATGTCGCAGATCACCAGCCTGGGAAAGTCAAAGGGCAATGTCCCCTTCCTGATTCAGGGCACCACCTCCGCGCCCATCTTCCTGCCGGACGTCGCCGGCGCCGTGACCAACACGGTCGCCGCCCCCGTCCAGGGCGTGGGTAGCGTGCTGGGCGGGGTCTTCGGGAAAAAGAAGAAACCGTAGCCGCGCGAACCCCACCTGTTCGGGCTATCTCAGGGCGCGTTGCGCAGGTACTTGTCCAGGAAATCGGCGATGGCCGTGTATCCGCGGATGCGGTTGGCACGTTTGGCCATGCCGTGTCCCTCATCGGGGAAGGAGATGTATTCCACCGGGACGCCGCGGGCGCGCACCTGCTCCACCATCTGGTCGGCTTCGCCCTTGGGGACGCGGGGATCGTTGGCCCCGGCGATCACGAACAGCGGCGCGCGGATGTTCTTCACGAAGTTGATGGGCGAGATGGACTTCATGAACTCCGGGTCCTTCTCCGGGTCGCCGTACTCGTTGGCGCGATGCGAGCGCCGCCAGGCTCCGGTGTTCTTGAAGAAGGTGAACCAGTTGGAGATGCCCACGATGTCCACCGCTGCGGCCCAGCGGTCTGGGAACATGGTGGCCTGGGCCAGAGTCATGAATCCGCCATAGCTGCCGCCCATGACCGCGATCTTTTTGGCATCGATGTAGCCGGTGGATTTGAGATAGTCCGCGGCCCAGGCGGCGTCTTTGATGGCGTCGGGACGCTTGCGGTAGTCGTCCATGTGCATGTACTGCTTGCCAAAGCCCGAGCTGCCGCGGATGTTGGGCGCCAGCACCGCGTAGCCCCGGTTCAGGAAATACTGGTAGATGGCGTTGAAGCTGGCGCGCTCCTGCGACTCCGGCCCCCCGTGAATGCTCACGATCGCTGGCAGCTTGCTGTGCTTCTCCGCTCCCTTGGGCAGGTAGAGGAAGGCCGGAATCTGCGTGCCATCGAAGGAAGCATAAGCGACGGTCTCGGGAGCGACAAAGCTCGAGGAAGGGATGCCGGCGCGGGTGGAGTGCGTGACCTGCGAGGCGCGGTCCTGCTTCAGGTCCATCACCCAGACGTCGCCGTTGATGGTGGCGGAGGAGTAGGAGAAGGCCACCTTGGTTCCGTCCCCGTTGAACGACCCCTGGCCCACGACCCCGGACGGCAGTCCGCGGAAAATCTGCACTTGATTGGTCTTGAGGTTGCGAATGCGCACGGAGGAGGCGCCGGCCTGGTCCCAGGCGTAGAACAGGAAGTTGCCGCTGCGATCGATGGCGATGCCGGTGGCGTCGTCCAAGTCCTGGGGCGAGTCCTCGATGTAAGCCAGGCTCTTGCGGCGAAGGTCGAAGAAGGCGAGGTTGAACTTGTCGCGGTCCTGGTTGGAAGCCAGGTAGAAGCCGGAGCCGTCGGGCAGCCAGGCCACGTCGCGGTAGACGGCGTCGCCGGTGTGGGGCGTCAGGTGGACGATGCTATCGCTCTGCGTATCAATCAGGAACAGGTCGTTGTCGTAGCTCGAGCGCTCGCGCTCGGCCAGCACGTAGCGGCCGTCGGGGGAAAAAGAGCGGGCATAGAAATTCTCGTCGCCGGCATAGATGCGCCGCGCCTTGCGCGTGGCCAGCTCCATCACGTACACGTCGAACAGGCGCTCACTGCGTTCGTTCGAGGAGTAACAGATCCACGCGCCGTCGCGCGAGAATCCGCCGAACTGGTGAATCACCTTGGGATTGCTGGTGAGGGCCTCGATGGATTCGCCCTCGGGGTCCATCACGTAGAGCTGGCCGCGCTCGTCGCCGCCCTGGTCTTTCGTGAGCAGGATGAGGTCGCCGCGCGGAGACCATTCGACGTCCAGCACGCGGTCGTTGAAGAAGGTAAGCTGCTCGGGCCAGCCGCCCCGCGCCGGATGCTTCCATACCTGGTTCACCTCGGTGACGGCGGTGAGGTAGGCGATGTCGTCGGTGTTGGGCGCGTACGAAGGCCGGGAGGCGGAGCGGATGTTCAGATAACGCTCCATGCCGTAGCGGCCGGCGCTGCGCAGCACCGGAGCCGCCGGGGACGCCAGGGCCGCGCTCTGGGCCGCGGCCGGAACGGATAGGGTCAGCAGCAGGGCCAGGGAAAAGAGTCTCATCAGTTCCTCCAAGAAAAGCGGTCTCCAAGAAAAGCGGCCTGCAAAGAGCAGACATGATAGCAGTCGGGCGCTGGTGTTCGCCCCGCGGCGGAGTTAAACTATACGGGCCGAAGCTCCCAAGACCCTCGGACTTTCTTCGAACGGAACCCGAACCGCCTATGAAGATACGCACTTGGATGCCCCTGCTTGCCCTTTCCCTGCTCAGCCTTCCCCTGACCGCGGATACCGTGGTGGAAGAGATCGTGGCCCGGATCAACGGCGAGATCATCACCCGCTCCGAATTCCAGCAGAGCCGGGAAACCGTGCTCAATGAGCTCAAACAGAAGTACGGGGCCCAGGCGGAGCAGATGTTCGCCACCCAGGAAAAGGACGTGCTCCGCGACCTGATCGACCAGCGCCTGCTGGTGCAGCGCGGCAAGGACCTAGGCATCAACCCCGACACCGAGGTCATCAAGCGGCTGGACGAGATGCGCAAGCAGATGAACCTGGCCTCCCTCGAAGACCTGGAAAAGCAGGCCGGACAGCAGGGCGTCTCCTATGAAGAAGTAAAGGAGAACATCCGCAGCGGCCTCATCACCCAGAAGGTGATCGGCCAGGAAGTGGGATCAAAGATCCAGATCCCCCAGGAGGATGCGCGGCAGTACTACCAGGACCACCAGAAGGAGCTGGCGCGGCCGGAGCAGGTGCGGCTGAGTGAGATCCTGGTGTCCACGCAGAGCCCCCAGTCCCAAGGCGGCGCCCCGGAAGCAGCCGCGCTGGCCGCGGCGGAGCAGAAGGCCAACGACCTGCGGGAGCAGATCCGCAAGGGCGCCAGCTTCGAGGAGGTGGCCAAGAAGAACTCCAGCGGCGGCAGCGCCGAGCAGGGCGGAGACCTGGGCTACTTCGAGCGGGGAAAGCTGGCCAAGGAGCTCGAGGACAAAACCTTCAGCATGCAGGTCAACGAGGTTTCCGGCGTGATCCGTACCAAACAGGGCTTCGTCCTGCTCAAGGTGACCGAGCACCAGCTTGCCGGCGTGGCCACGTTCAAGGAGATCGAGCCCAAGATCCAGGAAGCCCTGTACTACCAGAAGCTGCAGCCGGCGATGCGCATCTACCTGACCAAGCTGCGGGAAGAGGCTTACATCGACATCAAGCAGGGATACGTGGATTCAGGCGCCAGCCCCAACCAGACCAAGCCCATCCTGACCGCCGCCCAGAGCGACGAGGAAAAGAAAAAGAAGAAAAAGAAGAAGCTGCTGGTCTTCTAGCCCGAAGGCGGCGCCACATGAAAGAGTTCTTCGTCGGGCAATCCGCGGAGCACGAGAACCAGGTCGTCACTTCGTCGTTCGTCGTCGCCTCCAAGCAGATCAAGAGCAAGAAAAACGGGGAGTCCTTCCTCTCGCTGACCCTGGCCGACCGCACCGGACAGATCGACGCCAAAATGTGGGACAACGTGGCCGAGGCGATGGACACGTTCGACCAGGACGATTTCCTCAAGGTCCGTGGCCTCATCAACCGCTACAACCGCCGCTTCCAGCTCACCATCCACAAGCTGCGCCGCATGGGGGAGTCGGAGGTGGACTACGCCGACTACCTGCCCAAGACCACCAAGAACATCGATGAGTTGTGGCGGGTGGTGGGCGAGTTCGTCACGGGTTTCGAGAACCCGCACCTGAAGGGGCTGCTTGAGGCCTTCATGGCGGACCCGGAGATCGCCGCCGCCTATCGCATGGCGCCCGCGGCCAAGACCCTGCACCATGCCTACATCGGCGGGCTGCTCGACCACGTGGTCTCGCTGATGAAGCTCTGCGACCTGGTGGCGCGCAACTATCCCGACATCGACCGCGACCTGCTGCTCGCGGGCGCCTTCCTGCACGATATCGGGAAGATCCACGAGCTCAGCTACGCCCGCTCCTTCGCTTACACCACCCGCGGCCAGCTGCTGGGCCACATGATCCTGGAGCTGGAGATGCTGCACTCGAAGATCGCGCAGGTGCCGGGCTTCCCGGCGGAGCTTAAGACGCTGATCGAGCACCTCATCATTAGCCATCACGGCAAGTACGAGTTCGGCTCGCCCAAGTTGCCCATGTTCCCCGAGGCGCTCATGCTGCACTACCTCGACGACCTCGACTCCAAGATGGAGAGCATGCGCGCCCACCTGGAGCGCGAGGGCGAGCTGGGCGGCGAATGGACCGGCTACAACCCTTCGCTGGCGCGACCCCTGCTGAACAAGAAGAAGTTCCTGGAAAAGAAGGCGGAAGAGGCCGCCGCTGAGCCCGCATCCGGCGGCAAAGAGCCGGGCGGCAAGTCCTCCCAGGGCTTCTAGAACCGCGGCGGTTCGAGGTACATGTCCTTCCGGGCGATTGCGGCCCGTGTCCGATTCTGATACAAGGGCATTCGAGAGATGCAGGAGGAGGTGGAGATGAGCAAACGCTTTGCCGCCCATTTGTTGATGTTGTTTGCGGCTCTGGCGCTGGTGGGCTGCGGAAGTAAGCCGACGGAGGAGCCATCCAGCGGAACGGGTCCCACCAAGACATCCGAATCTAAGCCTCCCGGCCTCATCGAGCGACTGACCGCCAAGCCGGTCACGGTGCCTGAAGGCACGATCCTGACCGTGCGGCTGAATCAGGCCGTGGGCTCGAAGATCAGCAACCCCGGCGACAGCTTTGAGGGCTCCCTGGCCGATCCGGTCTCGGTGGGTAAGAATGTTGTCCTCCCCGAGGGTTCGGACGTGACCGGCACCGTGGTGGATGCCAAGCCGCTCGGCCGCTTCAAGGGCGGCGCCCGGTTGCAGCTCACCCTGAACTCGGTCACGGTGAAGAGCGGCAAGTACGACATCGAGACCACGGCTCCCATGCGCGCCCAGAGGGGCAAGGGCAAGCGCACTGCCGTCATGGTAGGCGGCGGAGCGGGCCTGGGCGCGGTGATTGGCGCGCTGGCGGGCGGCGGCAAGGGAGCAGCCATCGGCGCGGGCGTGGGAGCCGGCGCCGGGACCGCGGGCTCGGCCTTCACCGGCAACAAGAACATCACGATTCCGTCGGAGACCTTGCTCGAGTTCAAGCTGACCAAGCCGGTCACGATCAAGATGTAGGGTTGGGACTTTCCCTCCCCCAGTGGAGGCTCCGCTCCCCGCACTTGCGGGAGCGGAGCTTCTTTTTTGCCGTGAACCAGGAGCACCATGCTGGACTTTCACCGCTTCCGCGTCCTGACCTTCGACTGCTATGGCACCCTCATTGACTGGGAGAGCGGGATCCTGGCGGCGCTGCGCCCGCTGATGGCGGCGCATGGGAAATCGCTGACAGACGAGAAGCTGCTCGAACTTTATGGAGAACTCGAGGCGGAGGCCGAGGCGGGTGAGTATCAGTCCTACCGAAAGATCCTCGAGGCCGTGGCGCGCGGATTCGGCAAGCGTCTGGGCTTCGAGGCCTCTGAGCAAGAAGCGCGCTCGCTGCCCGAGTCCCTCAAAAACTGGCAGCCCTTCCCGGATACGGTGGCGGCGCTCGGAAAACTCAAGAGCCGATTCAAGTTGGCCATCGTCTCGAACACCGACGACGACCTCTTCGCGGATACCGCGCGCCTGCTCCAAGTCCCCTTCGACTGGGTCATCACCGCGCAGCAGGCCGGAAGCTACAAACCCTCAGAGCGCAACTTCCGGCTGGCGCTCGAGCGCATCGCGCTGCCGCCGGACGCGGTGCTGCACTGTGCCCAAAGCATCTACCACGACATCGTTCCGGCGCGGGAGCTGGGATTGGCGACGGTGTGGGTGAACCGGCGCGCGGGGAGAACGGGCGAGGGCGCCACCAAGGCGGCGCAGGGGCAGCCGGACCTCGAAGTGCCCGATCTGAAGACGCTGGCGGAGATGGCAACGTAGCGCCGCCGGCGCTACTTGGCCACGCTCCCGGGGGCGCGAAATCCCAGGATGCCAACAAAGCACCCCGGTTGTTTGGGTTTATCCCTTAGAATCGCGAACGATGGGCAACGGCAAGGCCACTCCTCCCCCCGGGGACTTTCGCGAGCGTTTGCGGCGCACCACCGAGACATTGCGACCCTCGCATCAGCACAGCGCGCTTTCCGCCACGCTGCTGCTGACCTCGACCATCATGCTCTCGCGGGTGATCGGATACTTCCGCGAGGCCTACATCGCCTGGGCCTTCGGCGCCGGCACCCAGACGGACGCCTACGTCGCCGCCTTCACCCTGCCCGATTTTCTCAACTACCTGGTGGCGGGAGGCGCCGTCGCCATCACCTTCGTGTCGATCTTCACCCGCTACGAAGCCGAGGGTCGCGAAGAAGACGCGCACCGGGCCTTTTCCATCGTCATCACCGTGATGACCTCGGTGTTGATCGCCGGCGTCGCGCTGGCCATGGTGTTCACGCCGCAGCTTCTGCGGCTCATCTTCCGTGACTTCTCGCCGCAGCAACTCGACTTGTGCGTGTATCTGACGCGCATTCTCCTCCCCGCGCAGGTCTTCTTCTACGTGGGCGGCGTGGTTTCTGCGGTACTGCTCTCGCGGCGGCTCTTTTTGTTCCCCGCGCTGGGGCCGCTGATCTACAACCTGGGCATCATCCTTGGCGGAGTGCTGCTTTCCGGGCGGATGGGGATCGCGTCGCTGGCGGTGGGCGCGCTGGCCGGCGCCTTCGCCGGACCGTTCCTGATCAACGCCATCGGCGCGGCGCGCATCGGAATGAGCTACCGGCCGTCCTTCGACTTCAGTCATCCCGGTTTCCGCGAATGGGTGCGGCTCTCCATCCCGCTGATGCTGGGCGTGACGCTGGTGGCGGCGGACGAATGGATACTGCGCCTCTTCGCCCAGGGCGGCGCCGGCGATATCACGCGGCTGAACTACGCCAAGCGCCTCTTCGCCGTGCCGGTGGCGGTGCTGGCGCAGGCCACGGGACAGGCGTCGCTGCCGTTTTTCGCGCGACTGGTGGGCGAGAAGAAGATGGGGGAGTTCGCCTCGAGCGTCAGCGCCATGGTTTACCGGACAGCGGCAGTCTCCCTGCTGGTGGCGGCCTGGATGATGGCGTCGGCGCTGCCGCTGGTGGACCTGGTCTATCGCCGCGGCCGCTTCCAGTTCTTCGACTCGCAGGAGACCTCCATATTCTTCTTCTGGTTCGCGCTCTCGCTGCCCTTTTGGGCGGCGCAGGCGCTCTACGCCCGCGCCTTCTACGCCGCCGGCAATACCATGACGCCGATGGTCGCGGGGACCGTGGTGACGCTGGCTTCACTGCCCGTCTATTCCTGGATGTTCAACACCTTGGGTGTGGTGGGCCTCGCCATCGCCTCCGACATCGGCATTGTGGCCCACACACTGGTGCTGGGGGTGCTGCTCGACCGGCGGCGGCTGGTGCCGGCGCGCGCCATGCCGTGGCGGGAGATTTCGAAGGCGCTGGCCACGGCGCTGGTGGCGGGAGCGGCCGCCTACGGCGCTTCGCGCGTGATCGCGCTCGACGGCAGCCGCGCCGCTGACTTTGAGGTCCTGGGGGTGGTCTCCATCACCTGGGCGGGCGCGGTCGCGGCCGGACTGTGGCTCACCCGCTCCGAACTGCCGGGCTTGCTTCGCCAACCGGGCGCAGGCATCTCCCCAAGCGAATGAGCGCGAAGAACACAGTCAACGGACGCCTGAGCATGCACCGCGATGGCTACGGGTTCGTCATCCCGGAGAGCACGAAGCTGCGCTCGAAGCTCGACGGCGACATCTTCATCCCGCCGGGAGGCGTCGGACAGGCCATGCACGGCGATCGCGTGGTAGTGGAGCTGGGCGGCATCCGCCCAGGCGGGCGCGCCGAGGGCCGCATCCTCCGCGTCGCCGGACGCGCCCACTCGACCGTGGTCGGGACCTTCCACTACGGGCATCGCTTCAATACCGTCACGCCCATCGACGAGAAGATCCACCAGGACATCGAGATCCCGCGCGGGATGGAGCGGCCGCAAGATCGAACCGCAGAGGACGCAGAGACCCCACACGAGAAGCGCGGAGAAAAGTCGAAAGCCAGCCCGCATCGCGTCCTGGGCGAGGAGGCGAAGCGGCGCCCTGATGTCCGCGACCTGGAGGGCGTGGTGGTGGACGTGGAAATTACCGACTGGCCCACGCCCACGCAGAGTCCGCGCGGCCGGGTGATCGAGATCCTGGGCTCGGAAGACGACTTTGGCGTGGACGTGGAGATCATCATCCGCAAGTACCACCTGCCGCACCGCTTCCCGGCGGAGACGCTGGAGGAGGCGCAGGCATTTTCGGACATCATCCCGGCGGCTGAGCTGGAGCGCCGCCGCGACTACCGCGCGGTCGCCATCGTGACCATCGACGGCGAGACGGCGCGTGACTTCGACGACGCGATTGCCGTACAGCGCCTCCCGAACGGCAACTACGAATTGCAGGTGCACATCGCCGACGTCGCCCACTACGTCCGGCCAAGTTCGGCGCTGGACGCCGAGGCGCGCCTGCGCGGCACCTCCGTCTATTTCCCCGACCGCGCCGTGCCCATGCTGCCGGTGGAGCTCTCAACCGATCTGTGCAGCTTGCGCCCGCACGCCGAGCGCCTGGTGATGTCCTGCGTCATGGAGCTCGACCACAGCGGCGACGTGGTCGGCTACGAACTGCACGAAGGCGTCATCCGCTCCGCCGAGCGCATGACCTACACCGACGTGAACCTCATCCTCGAAGGCGACGCTGGGCTGCGGAAGCGCTACGCGCCGCTGGTGGAGAGCTTCGAGCTGATGAAGGAACTGGCGCTGGTGCTCAACCGCAAGCGCGTGCGGCGCGGCTCCATCGACTTCGACCTGCCCGAGCCGCTCATCGAGTTCGACGAGTTGGGAATGATGCAGGGAGTGACGCGCTCGGAGCGCAACATCGCCAACCGGCTGATCGAAGAATTCATGCTGTCGGCCAACGAATGCGTGGCCGCGTTCCTGGAGAAGAAGGCGATCCCGTCGCTTTACCGCATCCACGAGAAGCCGGACGCGAAGAAAGTCTATGAGTTTGAGACCGTGGCCGCGGCCTTCGGGTACTCGCTGGGCGTGGGCGCGCTGCCCATCCAGCGGATGCAGTTCCGCGGCGAGCGCCGCGACCGGGACGGCAGCGGGCGCCGGCCGCGCGAGCTCGAGATTCCGCGGGAAGTCCACGTCACGTCGCACATGTACCAGAAGCTGACACAGAAGATTGCCGGCAAGCCGGAAGAGCGCATCCTCTCCTACCTTATGCTGCGCTCGCTCAAGCAAGCGCGCTACTCGGAGGAAAACGTCGGGCACTTCGCGCTGGCCTCGCCGACCTACACGCATTTCACCTCGCCCATCCGGCGCTATCCCGACCTGATCGTGCACCGCATTCTGAAGAGAGTGTTCCCTGAAGCGCACCATGACGCGCACCAGGACGCGCCCCTCACCCTGGAGTCGTTGCACGACATCGCGGACGCATCGAGCCAGTCGGAGCGCCGCTCCGCCGACGCCGAGCGCGAGCTGATCGAGTGGAAGAAGATCAAGTTCATGCAGGAGCGCATCGGCGAGGAGTTCGAGGGGCTGATCATCAGCGTCACCAAGTACGGCTTCTTCGTCGAGCTGCTGGAGCTGTTCATCGAGGGCCTGGTGCCCCTCGGTACCCTCACCGGCGACCGCTACACGTATCGGGAGAACACCAAGCAGATTGTGGGCGAGCGTACGAAGAAGAAATACTCGCTCGGCGACCGCGTACAGGTGCTGGTGGACCGCATCGACCGCTTCCAGCGCAAGATCCAGTTCGCGGTGGTGGCGGAAGCGCCGCCCGCGCACCGCCGGCGATGAGCGGGCAAACTCCTCAAGGGTCGGGTAGAATCTAGGGATATGCCGACACGCGACGAGGTCATGGAGAAGCTCCGGTTCTGCTACGACCCGGAGATCCCGCTGAACATCGTGGACCTGGGCCTGATCTACAACATTGAGGTCGAGGAGGGCGACGTGCGCGTGGAGATGACGCTCACCGCGCAGGGCTGCCCCTCGCACACCGAGATCTCCCGCGACGTAAAGATGGCCGTGCTGGGCATCCCCGGCGTGAATACCGCCGACGTGCGCGTGGTGTGGGACCCGCCCTGGACTCCGCACCGCATCAGCCCCGAAGGCCGCCAGAAGCTGGGCATCGAGGACGACCAGATCGAGGCCATGAGATCCCCCGGCGGCAGCTAGGCCGGAAGAACACAACGCTCGTGTAAAATGAATTCACCCTGTTCACCGCTGCTCAGCGGTGATTTTCCCGTCGGGACGTGGCGCAGCCTGGTAGCGCACTCGCTTGGGGTGCGAGGGGTCGGCAGTTCAAATCTGCCCGTCCCGACCATCAAAATCAACTGAGCGTTTTCAGCGACTTACTCGCGGACCCATCCAGCACTTTTGAACTGTTTCTTTGTTTACTGGGTGGCCAGAGCTGTTTTCAACACTCGCCCCGCTGGAGCATAATGTCGGCCCGAATTACGGCAACAGCAAACTTCGAAGGATTCCAAAATGACGATATCCGTATTTGTCGGTACCAGCCTCGACGGCTTCCTGGCGCGACCCAATGGCGATTTCGACTTTCTGCCGCCCGGCGGCGGCGAACCTCATGGCTACGACGAGTTCATCGCCAGCGTCGACGTGATTGTGATAGGCCGCAACACCTTCGAGAAGGTCTTGACCCTCGGCGGCTGGCCTTATGGCAAGAAGCGCGTGGTAGTTCTGAGTAGCCGCCCCATCGACTTGTCCGCGGCCGTCGGAGGCGTGGTTGAACAAATGGCTGGGGCTCCGGGCGAGATCGTTTCTCGGCTCGCGGCGAGCGGCGCCCGCCACCTCTACGTTGACGGTGGGATCACCATTCAAAGATTCCTCTCCGCGGGGCTCGTTCAGCGCTTCATTATCACTCGCGTGCCGGTGCTCGTTGGAGAAGGCATCCCTCTGTTCGGAACCGTGCCGCATGACATTCAGCTCCGGCACGTAACCACTCGGCATTATCCCAGCGGCCTCGTCCAGAGCGAGTACTGCGTTGTCGCATAGACATGATCCTGTTCGGACCTTCGGTCGTTATCCGTAACTATCGCTAAATTCCCTTATCACCAGTTACCCAGCGATTCCGACCATCCCATTCCGACGTCCGGCACGAGCAAAGTTCTAAAATCGTCTGCTAGGGCCGACCAACTTGTTTGGGCCTTTTCGATCAGAGACTTCCAAGCAAACCCGTAATGGCGTCATCGCTAGCAATGCTGATGAACGCAGATACCCCGCGGGATTCCAATCAGTTCCTGGTGGAGACTATTTCTTTGCCGGCGCGGTGAGTGCTTCATACTCAACGTGACCCTTATGGGCGCAGGTCCTGAGTTCGTCGGTGGTGATCGGTGGCGCAGGCTGCCCGGCCCGCACTGACGAACATCGCATGTTCTCTTCGAAGCCCGGCGCGGAGAAGATGAAGACTAGGCTGATGCTGTCCTTGCCGATGTTTTTGAGGCTCACCCACGTCTGAGCGGGGAAGAAGACCATGCTCCCGGCATGCACATCGTATTCCTTGTCGTTCAAAGTGACGTGCGCGGTGCCCGTCTGGATCAGCAGGATCTCATCTTGCTCGAGATGTTTATGCCGGGGAATCACGCCTCCGGGAGGAATGTTTTCGGTGCCAAGCACAAGGTGTTTCGAGCCGCTGTTCTGCGGAGTGACTTTGAGAATGAACTCACTTGTCGGAATGGGTAGCGATCCACGTGGACGCCGCACCCGCTTTTCTCCATCGTTCTTTTCAAGCACAATGGACTTCGCGCCTGGGGATTGTGCGGCGCAAATTGACGCGCAGAGGGCAACAATGATGAGCAGGGTCGTCTGTTTCATGCCAGGCAGCATAGACTCCTTGAATGGCAACTTCAATTCAGGTTGTGCAGCCGGACGGATAGCTCCAGCGTGAAGGGATATGTGGCCTTCCTGGACGGTCGGTTGGGATTCTGAGAATCCCAGAGATTCACAAAACCAGAGTTCTAAAATCGTCTGCTAGGGCCGACCATTCTTTCCTTAATCATAGAAGCCGGGGTAAGCAGAGGGTTGGATCGACGGTAAAACAGGGATGCCTTATAACACTGAAGACCTGCGCATTCGATGGACCAAAGTTCTTCTCCCGCCCGTATTTCTGGAGGAAGAGTTCCCCATCACCGACAAGGCGGCCCAGACTGTATATCAGGCGCGCAGCCAGGTTCTCGACATTCTGAATGGCCAGGATCATCGCCTGATTGTTGTTGTTGGGCCGTGCTCGATTCACGACACGAAAGCCGCCCGAGAATATGCGGGATTGCTCAAGCACACCAGGAAGGAACTGTCCAAAGAGTTGCACATTCTGATGCGGGTTTACTTCGAGAAGCCCCGAACCACCATCGGCTGGAAGGGGCTGATCAATGATCCCCACCTGGATGAATCATTCAAGATCAATGACGGCCTGCGGATGGCTCGACACCTCCTCCTTGACCTGGCAGAAATGGGCGTGCCGTCCGGAACCGAGTTCTTAGACATGATCACCCCCCAGTACTTGGCCGGTCTTGTGAGCTGGGGCGCCATTGGGGCCCGTACCACCGAGAGCCAACTGCACCGGCAGTTGGCTTCTGGCCTTTCCTGTCCTGTCGGGTTCAAGAACGGAACCTCGGGAGACGTCGCCGTCGCTATCGAGGCAATTCAGTCTGCCGCCCGTCCGCACTGCTTCCTCGGACACACGAAGCACGGGCAATCGGCCATCTTCGTCACGACCGGAAACCCTGACTGCCATGTCATCCTA
Source organism: Terriglobales bacterium (assembly GCA_035937135.1). Lineage (NCBI taxonomy): Bacteria > Pseudomonadati > Acidobacteriota > Terriglobia > Terriglobales > Terriglobales bacterium. Next base: position 1,535 of record DASYVL010000166.1, on the reverse strand, counting down.
CGAGGTGGAGGAAAGGCTGCAAACTACACGGCCGATTCTATTGACCGAGTTTGCGCGCAACTCGGGGAGGCGAACCTGGCGCCGCGGGTCATGGTCGATTGCAGCCATGCCAACAGCAACAAGGATTACACAAAGCAACCGTCCGTTTGTCGTGATGTGATCATGCAGATTGCCGGCGGCGACCGGCGCATCATCGGAGTGATGATCGAAAGCAACTTGGTCGGAGGTGCCCAAAAACTAGTCGTCGGACGACCCTTGACCTACGGCCAGAGCATCACCGACGGCTGCATAGCGTGGGAGGAAACTCTCGAATTGCTTAAAGAACTTGCTGAAAGTGTTCGATCAGCTTGTTGTTGATCTGTCTATGATTTTCTGGCAGGTTGGTAACCGGCCCCGTGCGCATTGCTATCGCATGAACATCCATGGAGCAAACATCAGCAGTGTTTGGTACAGAGACAGCTCCTGCGACGGTACGGGGGAGAGCCTCTCACTTGGACGCATTACGGGCATATCGGAAAGTGACCAAGGCTGTGCGAAAACCATGTGGTTTCGGCCCTGTCGCCGCGGATACGCGAGGGGTCTGAGTTTTCAAGGACTTCACCGAGCACAAGCGGTGGGTTTTCCGGCACACCAGGGCACACAGCTAGCCTGGATTTCCACGGTGAGGAATCGTCCTAACAGAGATACGGTCGAGCACCTCGCTGCGCTCGGCCGGGACCACGCGCTCACATCATCAGACGCAGAGCGAGTAGGGCCCGGTCAACTCATTTTCGCGGCGAGACGAGGCCGTAGCGGAACATGTTGCGCAGCGCGCGCAACATGGCGGGGCGCAACGTTCGCTTGGCCGCCTGCGTCGCCTGGCCGCGCAGGCACGCCAGCACCTCGTCGGCGCCGGCGCGATGTCGTACGTCCTCGACGGAGGAGAGGCGCACGCGCCGCTCGCCGTCGAGCACGAACGTGGCGGGCACGGCGATGCCGCCCTTCTCGCCCGGGTTGAACAAATCCCAGCCGCGCACCACCTGCCGCTCGACGTCGCACAAAATTGGGAAGGACAAGCTCAACGTCCGCCGCAGATGCTCCGTGCGCTGCGGCTCGTCCACCGACAAGGCGACGACGCGATATCCCGCCTGCAAAAAGTCGCCCGTACGCTTGCCGTAGTCCGCCAACTGGCGGATGCAGAAGGGTCACCAGTGGCCGCGGTAGAAAATCAGAACGCACGGAGTTAGGGACGACAAACTGCGCTTCTCGCCTGTCGAATCGGAGAGCACGATCTCGGGCGCTACATCACCAACGCGCGGTGCGCTCATGGTCACACTATAAAGCAAGCCGCGCGGGTGCGATCGCTGGAAGCGTCGTTGTCTCTGCACTGACGCGGCCGCACGTTATCCAATGGGTGCGCCTACCCTACGCCTGAGACAGGCGTGGCAAAGAACCCGCTTCCCAGACTGTGCGGAAAATCCTCTCGACTAGACGCCTCTAAGCTGCTGGAATTGCAAGATCAAATGGCCTGGGTTACTAGCGAGCCGAAACCACAT